>JBDKLL010000204.1:0-10787 GCA_039795595.1 Pseudomonadota bacterium | reverse complement strand
TGTCCCTACCGGCCGCGCGTGCTGCGGCCCGCATGCCGTTGACTTCGGCGATGACATAGGGCGGCAGGCGCTTGATGCGGTAGAACTCGTCTTCCATTGGCTCCGGGCTTTTCAATCTGGTCACACGGCACGATTGCCGCGAAAGTGTCTCTAGGGCGCTTATGGTCCGCTGGCAAATGGGTTAAAGCGGCTTGGCGCAAGGGAATCACCAAATGGCTGATAGCGACAAGACCAGTTCCGAGCAGAGCGAGATCTTCGAGGCGATGTTCCGCACGCCGCAATCGCTGTTTGCGCCGTTCCTGCCGGGCGGCGGGGCCGGCCAGAACGCGGCGGCCCCGTGGCAACAATGGTCCGCGGTGGCGGCCCGTCTACAGCAAATGTGGGCTGAGTTTCAGGCGCAACACGCGCAAAACCAGAACGCAGAGCCGGCGATTTTCAGCGATCCGGGCAATTTTGCCGGGGTGATGCAAGGCTGGCTGAAGCTGCTGCCGCTGGCCGATCCGGCCCAGCAACAACAGTTGTGGGCTGATGGACTGGCGCTGTGGGAAAGCGTGCTGGGGCAATACGGCATCGGCCCCAAGGCGGGCGAAGCCGGCCCCGATGGGCCAGCCCTGCCCCGCACAGACCGGCGCTTTGCCGATCCGGCATGGCGGCAACAGCCGTTTTATGCGCTGGTCCACCAGACTTACCTGATGCTGGCCGAACGCGTGCTGACGCTGGCCGAACAGGCCGAACCGGGCGATCCCGCGCGCAAGGAGCAGTTACGCTTTGCCGTGCGCACGCTGATCGAAGCGCTTAGCCCCGCGCACTTCCCGCTGACCAACCCGTTGGTGATTGCCAAGGCTGCAGAAACCGGCGGAGAAAGCCTGATCAAGGGGATGGAGCACCTGCTGGCCGATCTCAAACGCGGACAGTTGACCCACGTCGATCCCGAAGCCTTTACGCTGGGCGAAAATCTGGCGGTGACGCCGGGCAAAGTGGTGCATCAAACCCCGCTTTACCAATTGCTGCAGTATAGCCCGGCCACGCCCAATGTGCTTGCCGTGCCGCTGGTGATCTTTCCGCCGTGGATCAACCGCTTCTACATCCTTGATCTGACCCCGCAGAAAAGTTTCATCAAATGGGCCACGGAACAAGGCATCACGGTGTTCGTGGTATCGTGGAAATCAGCCGATGAAACGCTGGCCGACGTGGTTTGGGACGATTACGTTCGTGCCCAGATCGATGCGATCGATACGGTGCGAGCGCGGCTTGGCGTGCCGGCCGTGCACACCATCGGCTATTGCGTGGCCGGCACCACGCTGGCCGCAACGCTGGCGGTGCTGGCCCGCCGCGGCGAAGCCGACAAGGTCAAAAGCGCCACCTTCTTCACCGCCCAAGTCGATTTCGAACAGGCCGGCGAACTGAAAGTGTTCATCGACGACCAGCAGTTTGCAACGCTCAAACAGCTTTCGGCCGATACCGGCTATCTTGATGGGCGTTACATGGCGGCAACGTTCAACCTGCTGCGCGGACGCGACCTGATCTGGAACTATGTGATCAACAACTACCTGCTGGGCGAAGACTACCCGGCGTTTGATCTGCTGCACTGGAACGGCGATGTCACCAACCTGCCGGTCAAGTGGCACCAGAGCTACCTCAAGGACTTGTACCGCGACAACAAGCTGGTCCAGCCCGATGCGCTGAGCGTCGACGGCACCCCGATCGACCTGACCCGGATCACCACGCCATGCTATATTCAGGCCGGCCGTGAAGATCACATCGCCCCGGCACAAAGCGTCTGGCAGTTGACCCGGCATCTGCACGGGCCGTGGCAGTTCGTATTGGCCGGATCGGGCCACATCGCCGGGGTGGTCAATCCACCGGCCGCACGCAAATACCAATACTGGACCAATCCAGAACCGGTTGGCAGTTTTGCCGAATTCGTGGCCGGGGCCGAAGAGACCCCGGGCAGCTGGTGGCCGCATTGGATCGACTGGCTGCGCGCACAAGATCACGCCACGGTTCCCGCCAAAGGCAAACGCGCGCCCGGCGGGCGGGGTGATCCGGCAATCGAGGATGCGCCGGGAAGCTACGTCAAAACGCGCTGATCCGCGCGCCGTGCGGCTTATGCTGCACTGCACAAAAAATACTTGACTTCGCACTCGCACAATCTATTTTGTGCAATGCAACATGATCCGGACAATCCCTGTCCCGGATTGCTGCGAAGGAACCGGCAATGGGTGAAGCCCGCAAGACCGTTAAGGCCAAGCGTCCGGCAAGCCCCCGCGCCCGTCCCGGGCAGAGCAAGGATAGTGCCATGACCGCTACCACTGATTTCACCGAACAGTTCCAGACCGCCGCGGGCGATATGCAGGACCGCGCCAAGGCCGCGTTCGAAAAGGGCAGTGCCCTGTTGGCCGATGCCGGCGAATTTTCGAAGGGCAACGTCGAAGCCATCGTCGAAGCTGGCAAGATCTTTGCCGCAGGCCTGCAGGAACTGGGCAAGGACTGCGTGACCGACGGCAAGGGCGCATTCGAAACGCTGACCGCCGACGTCAAGGAACTCACCGCCGCCAAGACCCCGGCCGATTTCTTCAAGCTGCAGGGTGATCTGCTGCGCCGCAATTTCGACGCACTGGTTTCCGCCAGCTCGAAGCGTTCGGAAGCCCTGCTCAAGCTGTCGAATGATAGCTTCGCCCCGCTTTCGACCCGCGTCAGCCTCGCAGTCGACAAGTTCAAGCAAGCGGCCTGAAACCGGCCACTGCAACGCTGATCCGGCGCGCTCCTCTCCTCTCGCGCCAGATCGCGGCACCATGAACAGCCGGCCAGTCCAGAAACTGGCCGGCTTTTCCGTGCGCGGTGAGGCCCACCAGCGTCCGCCATTTCGCAACCGTTCAGCGCGAAACACTTGCCCCGCCGGGCCACGATGCGATAATTCACCGATCATGCACGCTGATTTTGTCCTTCTTACACACGCTACCCACGCGCCTGCCCGCTTGGGCGATGATGGGGGCGACCATGCCGGTAATGGCGCCGGCCAGCACCAGATCGGCGTGGCCACCCGCACGCGTGCAAAGCCGAAAAAACCAAGCCCGTTCAAAGTTTTGCTGCTGAACGATGATTACACCCCGATGGAATTCGTGGTGCTGGTGCTCAAACGGTTCTTTCACATGGATCTGGAACAGGCCACGCGGGTGATGCTCCACGTTCACCAGCGCGGGGTCGGGGTGTGCGGGATCTTCCCGTATGAAATCGCCGAAACCAAGGTCAATCAGGTGATGGACTTCGCCCGCCAGAACCAGCACCCGCTGCAATGCACGCTGGAAAAGGCCTGATCCGCCGCACCATATCGCTATCACGCAGCCGGCATTAACGCTTTCGCCCCGGCGCAAGGGTCGTTATGGAAGCCGGACCCACGACCATCCCGGCCACCCGCACGCTGTGAAATCCCTGTCTGCCATCGATCGTTATATCTTCCGGCTGGTGCTGATGCCCATGCTGGCGGTGTTCGTGATCGCCGCATCGCTGCTGGTGCTCGACAAGATGCTCAAGCTGTTCGATTTCGTCGCCACCGAAGGCGGACCGGTCAGCGTGGTGTTCCGGATGCTGGCCAACTTGCTGCCTGAATATGCCAGCCTCGCGATCCCGCTCGGGCTGATGCTGGGGATCCTGCTGGCCTTCCGCAAACTGGCGACGAGCAGCGAACTCGATGTGATGCGCGCGGTCGGGCTGGGGTACACCCGCCTGCTGCGCATGCCTTACGCGATCACGCTGGCCTTGGCCGCGGTCAACCTGCTGATTGTCGGCTACCTGCAACCGCTATCGCGCTATTATTACGAACAGCTGCAGTTCGAACTGCGCTCGGGCGCGCTGGGGGCCTCGATCAAGGTGGGCGAATTCACCACCTTGCAAGACAAGATGGCACTGCGGATCGAACAGAGCCGCGATAACGGCCACCGCCTGGTCGGGATCTTTGCGCGGGTGGCCAGTCCACGCGGGCAAGTGCTGACGATTTCGGCCCGCGAAGGCCAGTTTTTGGCCCTGAAGGACAGCCCAGATACGATCGTCCTGCGGCTTACCGATGGCCAGATCGTGCAGGACCAGCCCGGCAAGACCCCCCGTGTGCTAAGCTTTTCAAGGCACGATCTGCCGATCGATCTGCCCGCGGTGGAACAGTTTCGCAAACGCGGCGGGATCGAACGCGAATATATCCTGCCTGAACTGCTCAGAATCGGGTGGAGCGACAAGGTCACCGAAGCCGCCCGCAACGAAACCCGCGCCAGTTTCAACTATCGCATGGTCGAAGTAGTGATGATGCTGCTGTTGCCCCTGCTCGCGGTGGCGCTGGCGGTGCCGCCCAAACGATCCACTTCGGCGCTGGGGGTGTTCGTCTCGATCGTGATGGTGGTGGCCTATCACAAGGTCAATGAATATGGGCAGGCAGTGGCCGCACTGGGCCGGATTTCGCCTGCGCTGGCCTTGTGGGGGCCATTCTGCGTGTTCGCCGCGCTGATCGTCTGGATGTACTGGCGGGTGGCTTATGTCCCCGGCGGGCAGGCAATCGGCGCACTGGAACGCTTTGCCGCCAATCTGGGCAAGTGGTTCAAGGCCATATCGCGGCGGTTCAACCGCAAGCCGGGAGCCGCGTGATGGAGTTCGATTTCTTCCCGTCGCGCACCATTGCCTTCTATCTTGCGCGCCTGTTCGTCACCCGCATTTTCGGCGTACTGCTGATGCTGGTGCTGGTGCTGCAAATGCTCGACCTGCTATCGGAAAGCGGCAAGATCCTGGCCTATCCGGGCAATGGCGAAGCGCAGTTGTGGCACTATGTCTCGCTCCGTGTGCCGCAACTGATCGCCCGGTTCCTGCCCTATTCGGTGCTGCTGGCCACGCTGTTCACGTTCTGGCCGCTGAACCACAACAGCGAAGTGATCGCGATGCGCGCCGCCGGGCTTTCGGCGCACCAGATCCTCGCCCCCTTGCTGGTCAGCGCGATGGCGATTTCAGCGATCAGCCTGGCGTTCAACGAACGCGTCGTCACGCGCGCCACCGGAACCCTCAAGGTATGGGAAGCCGCCGATTTCGGCCCGATCCCCACCGATCCCGCAGCGCGCGAAAATGTTTATCTGCGCGATGGCCCCAATATCCTTGCGGCTGCGCAAGTCAGCGGCAGTGGCACCGCCACCCAGATGACCGGGGTAACGTGGTACCAACGCGATGCCGCCGGGATGGTGAACGCCCAGTTGCGCAGCCCCAAGGCAACTTACGCCAACCCCGGATGGAAACTGGAAGCCCCGGTCCAGTTCGACGTAACCACCACGCGCAGTGCACCGCAGCCCAGCCGGATCGTCGCCACCGAGGTAACCCCGGCGCAAGTTGCCATCACCAAAGTTGACGCAGATCGGCAGGACATCGTCACGCTCAGCCGCTCGATCGCTGCGCTCAATGCCGCCGGGCGGCGTACCAGTGAACTTGATGGCAAGTGGTGGCACAAGCTGTCGGGTCCGCTGTCGGCGCTGCTGATGCCACTGCTTGGTTCGGTGGCAGCGTTCGGGCTGGCGCGATCGGGGCAGCTGCTGGTCCGCGCGGTTATCGGCATGGCGCTGGGCTTTGCCTATTTCGTGGTCGACAACGCCGCGCTCGCCATGGGCAACTTTGGCGGCTATCCGCCGCTGATCGCGGCGTGGGCCCCGTTCCTGCTCTTCCTGCTGGTGGGCGAAACGGTGCTGATCCGCACCGAGGAGTAGCGGGACCGACTAGCGCTGCTTCATCGTGCTGCGCGCCAACCGCCCAACCAGCGGCAACAGCCCGGTATAGTTCGCCTGACCGTAAGTCGACGTGCCGCCCAGTTCGGCCAGCAGCCGGCGGTGCGCCTCCCCCAGCGAATGGTAAGGCATCGATGGCAGCAAGTGGTGCAGCGCGTGATAACGCAGCCCCACCGGTGCCCAGATCGGGGCCAGCAGCGCCGGCGGCGGCACGTTGACGGAATCGAGGTATTGCCCGGTCACGGTCATCGCTTCGCCATCGTTGATCCACAAGTGCGCCACCAGCGTGCGGATCTGATTCAGCACCGCGACCAGCGCAACCACCGCGATCCCGATCAGCAGCGGCCGCCAGCCATACAGATACCCGCTGACCAGCAAGAACACCGCCCAGACCGAAACCCCCAGTTCCTGCCAGAATACCATCCGCGCAAATTCGCCTTCCGCCGGGCGGCGGCGAAACGCGGGGTTGATCGACAGCGCCGAAGCCCGTTCCCACACCAGCTGGCGCAGCGGCGGAATAATCGCCCCCAACGGGTTAAGCACCGCGCAGCGGATCAGCAGTCCCACCGGCAGCAACACCGCCGATACGATAAACACGGGCAGCGACCACCACTTCATCAGGCCCAGCGGCAGATATTCGGGATCTTCGGCCGTGCCATAGCGGGTGCGGGCATGGTGCAACGTATGCACCCCTTCGTACATCAGCGACGGTGTCAACAGCGGGATCCCGACCAACAGGTTCCACGCGAAGCGAAACCCCGGCAAAGCATGACGATGGATGTGAGTCAGTTCATGGATGAACAGCAGCGCACGATACAGCGCAATCGCCGAAACGATCCCGCACGCCGCCGCCACCAGACCGTTGCCGGCCATGATCGCCCCGGCCAGCGCAGCATAACCGACAGCCGCCGAACCCAGCATATCTGGCCAGTAGATATCCGCCCGCGCCTCGGCGATGTCGCGGGTCAACTCCACCGCCGCCCGCAGCATATCCTTGTCGTCCGGAATGGCCGCCAGCTTTGGCGCGGTCCGGTCTGCGGCGATCTTTTCGTGCACGGTCATGCCCAAAATCCAGAATAACCCGCTACCACCAAGAGAGCCGGGCCGTTAGTTCCGGCGAAGTGGCGAATGCGGCGCGGCTTGACAAGACCGCGCGATCACCCGCACTCCGCATTTTGCAAATTTCATAGACCCCAACAAAGGCAAGATCGTGGCCCAGACCGAAATTTCCATTACCCCGGTTTCCTCCAAGGCCGATTTCGATGCCTTCATCGATCTTGTCTATCGGCTCAATGCCGATGATCCGAACTTCGTGCCACAGCTCCGCAGCGAGGAAGTTGCCAAATTCTCGCCGGCGGGCAACCCGTTCTTCGAACACGCCCGGGTGCAACTGTTTCTTGCCCGGCAGAACGGCCGGGTAACCGGCCGGATTTCAGCCCATATCGATGAACTGGCGCTGACCCAGCCGGCGGAACGCGGCATGGGGCCGGGCACCGGCAACTGGGGGGCGCTTGAGGCCGCAAACGAAGCCACCGCAGCCGCCCTGATCGCCACCGCCGAACAATGGTTGCGCGATCAGGGGATGACCCGCGCGCTGGCGCCGATGAACCTTTCGGTCTGGGAAGAACCCGGTATTCTCAGCAAGGGCCATGATCATCCGCCAATGGTGATGATGGGTCATCACAAACCGCACTATCAGCAGTGGATCGAAGCGCGCGGCTATGCCTGCGTCAAAGTGCTCAACACTTATGAACTCGATATCACCCAGGAATTCCCACCGCTGATCCAGCGGATCGTGGCTTCGGGCGAAAAGAATGATCGCATCCGCATCCGTCCGGTCAACAAGGCAAAGTTCGATGCCGAAGCCGCCACCATTCTCGATATCCTGAACGATGCCTGGTCGGACAACTGGGGGTTCGTGCCGATCACCGATGCCGAAATTGCCCACACCGGCAAGAAACTGAAGCCGCTGGTTCGTGAGGACCTGATCATGATCGCCGAACTGGAAGGGGAACCGGTGGCGTTCATGATGACGCTGCCCGATCTCAATCAGGCGCAAAAGCGCTGGGTTCGGCCCAATGGCAAGCCTTCGCTGCTTGGTTGGCTGCGGCTTGGCTTGTGGATCCTCAAACCGCGTCCGGCGGATATGCGCGTGCCGTTGATGGGGGTAAAGAAACGCCTGCAATCCAGCCGCCTTGCGAGCCAGCTGGCCTTCATGATGATCGAATACATCCGCCGCGCTTCGGTGCGGAACTATGGCGGCAAGCGCGGCGAAATCGGCTGGATTCTGGACGATAACCAAGGAATGAACGCCATCGCCGAAGCGATCAACAGTTCGGTCAACAAGGAATACCGCGTCTATTCCAAGACGCTGTGATCCCGGTGCAACTGTAATTTTCCACCAGCTGTAATTCGATCCCAAGGCGATCATGGGTTGATTGCGGCGATCGGCAGCTTAGTGTCCTGCCGATAGCCAGCAGACGCCAGCGGTGGAGAACGGCGGACATGACTATGGGAACGCCTGATAACGATCCCGCCGCGCAGCACTTGCGGATGCTGTCGGTGCTGGTGGTGATCCTTGGGCTGGGCCTGTTCATGGCCCTGCCGTTCGTGCTGTCGATCGGCGCGGTGGTGTTCCTGCCATTTGCCACGGCACTGGTGCTATCGATCATGCTTTCGCCGCTGGCCGATCGGTTGGCGCAGTGGAAAGTGCCGAACCTGATCGCCTCGTTCCTGGCCTTGGCGATTGCCGGATCGGTGCTGGTCTTGCTGCTGGGCGCGGTGCTGCAACCCGCGCTCGACACGGTCGATCGCCTGCCCGAAATGGCCCGCAAGGTCACCCAGCAGGCGCTACAATTGCGCGGCAACCTCGGCTGGATCAACGATCTCAACCGCCAATTGCTGCGCATCACCGGCCACGGCACCCCGCGCGAAGTGGTGCTGGCCGGCCCAACCGTGATCGAACAAGTTGCCTTTGCCACGCCCACGCTGGTGCTTGAGGCGCTGTTCACGTTGCTGATGGCTTTTTTCATGATCGAAGCCCGCATCCGGATGCGCCATCACTTGTTGCATGATCGTTCGGCCAGCGCCGCGGGCATCAAGGCCGCACGGCTGGTGCGCGAAGTGCAGGATCTGGTGGCGTCGTATCTGCTCACGGTCGGGCTGATCAATCTGGGGATCGGCGCGATCGTTGCTTGCGGAGCCTGGCTGCTGGGCTTTCAGGCACCGCTGGTCTGGGGCGGATTTGCCGCGCTGCTCAATTTCCTGCCCTACCTTGGCCCACTGGCGATGACCGCGGCGCTCGCCCTGTTCGGCCTTGGCAGCAGCGATACCGTGCTGGCCGGGCTGGTCGCCCCGGCGGCGTATCTTTCGCTCCACGCGGTTGAGGCAAACCTTGTCACCCCGGCGGTGCTCGGCCGGCGCTTTACGGTAAACCCGGTGGTGATCCTGCTGTCGATCAGTTATTTCTACTGGATCTGGGGCGTGCTGGGCGCACTGCTGGCAATGCCGATCCTGCTGACCGTGATCGCGGTGTTCCACCACGTTGGCAAACCCAATCTGGTTGGCTTCCTGTTCGGCGAACCGCTCTTCGCACCGCCTTCAGCCCCTGCCCGGCACACCCCTCCGGCGGCCTGATTCAGCGGGTGCGGCGATCGATCGTGGCGGTCAGCGCCACGTCCATCGTAACGTTGCCAAGCGTGCGCATCAGGTCGGGTAACATTTCAACCGCTACCAGCAAGCCCAGCGGGGCGATCGGTATTCCCGCAGCGATGCAAATCGGGCCGATAGCGGCGATAAACGAAATCGAACCGGGCAGCGAAACCGAACCAATCGTGGTGCAAAACGCCACGGCAAAACCAACCATCAGCAGCGCGGGGGTTAGCGCCATACCTGCCAGCTTGGCGACATAGAGCGCCACCGCCAGATTCATCGCCGGGCCGGTCACACGAAACAGGGCCACCGCCAGCGGCAGCACCAGTTCAGCCGTGCTGGTGCGGACTTTAAGGCCGCGGCTGGCTTCAATCATCGCCGGCAGGCACGCCAGCGATGATTGGGTGGACAGCGCCAGCGATTGCGCCGGCAACACCGCCCGCGCGAATTCACCCAGCCGCAGCCGTGCCCCGACCACCGCCATGGCATAGCCTCCGATCAGGACCACCGAACCCACCGCCACGACTGACAGGATATAGTGGCCCAAGGCGGCGATTGCATCGCTACCGCTGTTGACCGCCACGGTAAACGCCAGCCCAAACACTCCCACCGGTGCGATTTTCAGCACCCACCCGATCACCACCATCATGGCACCGGCGATTCCTGCGAAAAAATCAAACAAGGCTTGGCGCAGCGGCGCGGCCAGCCGGGTAATGGCCAGCGCGAACACCGCCGTGAACAGGATCAGCGGCAGCATCGCATCTGCCGCCGCCGCGGCCAGCACGTTGGCCGGCACCAGTGAATCGAAAAAATCGAGCAGCGAAGGCACCGGACCAGTGGTGTCGCGGGCCGCCAGCAACGCCTGCGCTGCCGCCGCAGGGATCGGAAATGCTTCCAGCAACAGCGGCGTGACCAAGGCCGCCATCGCCGTGGCTGCGGCCAGCAGTCCAAAGATCATGAGCAGCGTGCGCCGCGCCAAAGCCCCGGCATTGGCCGCCGCGACCGATTGCACCACACCAATCACCAGCAGCGAAACCACCAGCGGTACGATCGTTACCTGCAATGCGCGCAGCCACAGGTTGCCCAACTTGCCCAGAACAAGCGCCAATACCCCGCCGCTCGCTCCGTCCCCCAGGGCAAGGCCCAGTACCAATCCGCCGATCAGCGCGCCCAGCGTCAACGCGGTGGGCACCCGGATTTCCGGAATGATCGCGTGCGCGGCGGTTTCGCTGCCGCGGGCAATATCGGGCTGGATCGGGGTCTCAGGGCGGGAACGGGTAGTCATGGTTACTCCGCAAAAGCGTGGTTTGCAGACGTGACATTAGCGGGCCGCTGCGACATAGCAATTCACCAGCAGCAACACGGGCGGCGGACAAGGCGATGGGACGG
>JBDKLL010000203.1:0-2757 GCA_039795595.1 Pseudomonadota bacterium | reverse complement strand
GGCGCAACGCGCACAAGCCCAAGATCGGGCTTGGCCCCGATGGCCCGGTGATGCCCGAAGGAATCATTACCCGTCCGCCCAGCGCCGAATTGCGCCCGGATCAGAAGGACGAAGATTCGCTGCCGCCCTATCCGGTGCTCGATGCGATCCTGCTGGGGCTGGTCGAACACGAAAAAAGCGTGCCGCAACTGGTGGGCGAAGGGTTCGATCACGATACCGTGGTGCGGATCGAACGCCTGCTGCACCTTGCCGAATACAAACGCCGCCAGGCCCCGCCGGGGGTCAAGCTGGGTACGCGCAACTTCGGGCGCGATCGTCGCTACCCGATCAGCCATGCCTTCCGTTCTGCCTGAGTTTTCATGACCACGATCACCACCCGCTTCGCACCGTCGCCTACCGGCTCGCTCCACGTCGGCAATATCCGCACCGCGCTGCACAATTGGCTGCTGGCCAAGCAAGCTGGCGGCCGCTTCCTGCTGCGGATCGATGATACCGATCTGGAACGCAGCCGCGAAGAACACGTGGCCAGCATCAAGGCCGATCTTGGCTGGCTGGGCCTCAATTGGGATGGGGAAGAACGCCAATCCGCCCGGTTCGACCTCTATGAGCGCGAGTTTCAAAAATTGGTCGCCGCCGGGCGGGTCTATCGCTGCTATGAAACGGCGCAGGAACTAGACCTGAAACGCAAGGTGCTGCTCGGCCGCGGGCTGCCCCCGATTTATGACCGCGCCGCGCTGGCGCTGACCGAGGCTGACCACGCCGCCAAGGCCGCCGCCGGGGAAGCCCCGCACTGGCGCTTCCTGCTGGACCGTGATGCCCCGATCACATGGGATGACGGGATTCGCGGGGCGCAACAGTTCGATCCCGCCAAGATGAGCGATCCCGTGGTGCGCCGCGCCGATGGATCGTGGCTGTACCTGCTGCCGTCGGTGATCGACGACGTGGCGATGGGGATCACCGATGTCCTGCGCGGGGAAGACCACGTTTCGAACACCGCCACCCAAGTGCAGATGTTCACCGCGCTGGGGGCAACCCCGCCGCGGTTCGCGCACGAGGCACTGCTAACCGGCACCGAAGGCAAGCTGTCCAAGCGGCTAGGCTCGCTGGGCGTGGCGGCGCTGCGCGAAGAAGGGATCGAACCCGAAGCCCTGATCGCCCTGCTGGCGCGGTTGGGCACGTCCGATCCAGTTGACCCGGAACTGGATGCCGATGCACTGGCCGCCAGCTTCACACTGGCCCATTTCGGCCGCGCCCCCGCCCGGTTCGATGAAGCAGAATTGCACCGGGTCAACACCGGGGTGGTCCACCGCTTGCCGTTTGCGCGCGTGGCCCACTTGCTGCCCGCCGGGATGGACGCCGGCGCGTGGGAAGCGATCCGGCCCAACCTGGCCCATATCGGCGAAGCGGCAGATTGGTGGCAGATCGTGACCGGTCCGATAGCCCCGCCAGCGCTTGAGGCAGAAGACAAGGCCTATATCGCCCAGGCCGCAGCCGTGCTGGCCAGCGGTGCGGCCGATTGGCAAGCGCTGACCGGCGCCTTGAAGGAAGCGACCGGGCGCAAGGGCAAGGCACTGTTCATGCCGCTGCGGCTGGCGCTGACCGCGCGCGAACACGGGCCGGATATGGCCGCATTGCTGGCGCTGATTGGCCGCGATGCAGCGATCAAACGGCTGGAGGCCGCCGCCGCTTAACCGTCGCTAACCGTTGGCGCGCGCCCAGCGGACGATCTCTGCCGCGGGGATCGCCCCGGAATGGCGCGCCACTTCGCGCCCGCCGGCAAACAGGATCAGCGTGGGGATCGAACGAATCTGAAACCGCTGCGCCAGTTCCGGCACGGCTTCGGTATCAACCTTGAGCAACCGGAAGCGCGGTTCCAGTTCGCGCGCTGCGGCCGCATAAGCCGGGGCCATCGCCTTGCACGGCCCGCACCACTCGGCCCAGAAATCAACCAGCACCGGCAAGCTGCCCTTATGAACCTGCGCCGCAAAGCCAGCGGCATCAACCGCCAGTGGTTGCCCGGTAAACAACGCACCCTTGCAGCGCCCACAACTGGGCATGGCCCCCAGCCGAGCCGCCGGAACGCGATTGATCGCGCGGCACGCCGGGCACGCGACCAGTGCGGGATCAACAGTTGATAGCATCGCAAATCCTCCAGGCTGCAGACGTGGGGCGCGGCTTGACCGGGATCAAGGACTGCCGTGAAAATTAAATTAGGTGTCGCTTATATTTTATCGTCGCAATCGATCAGCTCGAAGGGGATCGCACCATGCACAAGGATTGGCCCGCCATGGCCACGGAACTATCGGCCGCAATCAAGGAGGTACGCCTGGGTGCACCGGAAGTCATGCAGGCATTTTCCAGCATGGCGCAAGCTGCCACCAAAGGCGGCGCACTGGATACCAAAACCAAGGAGTTATTGGCGCTGGGCATCGCGGTGGCGATCCGCTGCGATGGGTGCGTGGCGTTTCATGCCAAAGCCGCGGTGCAGCACGGCGCCACCCGCGATGAAGTGATGGAAACGATGGGCATGGCGCTTTACATGGGCGCCGGACCCAGCCTGATGTACGCCGCGCAAGCGGTTGAGGCATACGATCAGTTCGCGGCGGCATCCGCTGCGTAGCAAAATTTCGCCGTTGCGGCGGCAAAAGCGGTTTACATTGCGCAGCCGCGCGGTTAGTGGCCCGCGCAATGTTTGGAACCGCTCGCCAGATTATTATCACCAAACCGACCGCCGCCGGCGGGACGGTTGTGGTGGTG
>JBDKLL010000202.1:0-2800 GCA_039795595.1 Pseudomonadota bacterium | reverse complement strand
CCATGTAACCGATCGCGAAAATGATCGTGAGATAAGTCGAAATCACCCACCACCGCGGCAGCGGATTGTTGAGTTCTTCGATCCCGTCCCATTCGTGACCGACAGTCTCGACGCCGGTTGGCTCGTCGATGCGTTTATTCGCCATTGTCTTCGTCCTTGAAGATCATGTTTGCCGCCGCGTCGTTGGCCTTGCGGGCGCCCGGCCGAAACGGCCAGAGACACAGCACAAGGAACACCAACGTCATCACGGCCAGCCCCCAGCTGTCGGCAAAGTGCCGCAGCGTATCGTAGGTGGAGTGCGGGCTCACCGCCCCTTCTCCTTGGCCAGTTCTTCCTGCGCCGCGGCGCTATCGACATCGACCATCGTCCCCAGCACCTGAAGATAGGCCACCAGTGCGTCCATCTCGGTCAGGCGGGCAGGATTGCCGTCAAAGTCGCGCGCCTGCACCTTGGGGTAGCGCTTGGCAAGATCGGTCGTATCCGCGGTCGGATCAGCCTGCGCCTTAAGATCGGCGTTGGCCTTTTCGATATCGGCCTTGGAATAAGGCACCCCAACCCGCGACAGCGCGGTCAGTTCGGCCGCCATATCACCGGCATCAAGATCGCGCTCCTTGAGGAAGGCATAAGTCGGCATGACCGATTCCGGCACCACGGCGCGCGGGTCGGTCAGATGCTGGACGTGCCATTCGTCAGAGTACTTCTTGCCCACGCGGGCCAGATCCGGCCCGGTGCGCTTTGAACCCCACTGGAACGGGTGATCGTACATCGATTCCGCAGCCAAGCTGTAGTGGCCATAGCGTTCGGTTTCATCCCGGAACGGGCGGATCATCTGGCTGTGGCACAGATAGCAGCCTTCGCGAACATAGATGTCACGGCCAGCCTGTTCGAGCGGGGTATAAGGGCGAACGCCTTGCACCTTTTCGATCGTGTTATCGATCCAGAACAACGGAGCGATTTCCACGATCCCGCCGATCGTCACCACAGCAAAGGCCAGCGCCCCAAGCAGCGCTACGTTCTTTTCCAGCTTCTTGTGCCGGGCCCAACGTTCCTTGCGAATTTCAGCAGTCATTTCGTTGGCCCCCTTATTCGGCAGCAACAGCGGCGGCTGGCTTTTGCAGCGGCCGGTCGGCGGCGGGATCATAGGCGGCCTGCCGCAGCGGCTCTTCCTGGCGAAGATTACCGGCCACGGTCTGCCATACGTTGTAGGCCCAGATCAGCGCCCCGGTGAGGTAGAGCAGGCCGCCAAAGGCCCGCAGCAGGAACATCGGGTGCAGCGCCGCCACGGTTTCGGCAAAGCTGTTCACCAGATAGCCATCCGCGCCATATTCGCGCCACATCAGGCCCTGGGTGATCCCGGCCACCCACATCGAGGCCGCGTAAAACACGATCCCCAGCGTGGCGAGCCAGAAGTGCCAGTTAATCATCCGCAGCGAATACATCCGTTCCCGGCCCCACAGGCGCGGTGCCAGATAATACACCGCCGAGAACGTGATCATCCCGTTCCAGCCCAGCGCGCCCGAATGCACGTGGCCGATCGTCCAATCAGTATAGTGCGACAACGAGTTGACCGACTTGATCGACATCATCGGCCCTTCGAAGGTCGACATGCCGTAAAAGGCGATGCTCATCACCATCATGCGGATGATCGGATCGGTGCGGACTTTGTCCCATGCGCCGTTCAGCGTCATCAGGCCGTTGATCATCCCGCCCCAGCTGGGCATCCACAGCATCACCGAAAACACCATGCCCAGCGTCTGCGCCCAATCGGGCAGCGCGGTATAATGCAGGTGGTGCGGACCGGCCCAGATATAGAGGAAGATCAGCGCCCAGAAGTGCACGATCGACAGGCGATAGCTGTAAACCGGGCGTTCGGCCTGCTTCGGCACGAAGTAGTACATCATCGCCAGGAAGCCCGCGGTCAGGAAAAAGCCCACCGCGTTGTGGCCATACCACCATTGCACCAGCGCGCCTTGCACCCCGCCAAACACCGGGTAGCTGCGGCTGCCGAACACCGTCACCGGAATGTTCAGGTTGTTCACCACGTGCAGCATGGCAATGGTGATGATGAAGGACAGGTAGAACCAGTTGGCCACGTAGATGTGCGGTTCAGTGCGCTTCATCAGCGTGCCGACGAATACCGCCAGATAGGCCACCCACACGATCGTCAGCCACAAATCGGCATACCATTCGGGTTCGGCGTATTCCTTGCCTTGCGTGATCCCCAGCACATAGCCAGTGGCCGCAATGACGATGAACAACTGGTACCCCCAGAACACGAACTTGGCGAGGCCCGGGAAGGCCAGCCGCGTGCGGCAGGTGCGCTGGACGATGTAAAACGACGTCGAAATCAGTGCCGTCCCGCCGAAGGCAAAAATCACCGCCGAGGTATGCAGCGGCCGCAAGCGCCCGAACGAGGTCCATTCCAGCCCGAGGTTGAGCAGCGGGAAGGCCAGCTGCGAGGCGATCACGAGCCCGACCAGAAAGCCAACCACGCCCCAGAACGTGGTCAGGATCACCCCGGCCCGGATCAGGTCGTCATCATATTTGCTTTCATCGCCGCTGATCCTGATGCCCTTTGCGACAGCAAAATAATTGGTCTTGGTTAGCGAAATGACCAGACCGGCAAGCGCCGCCAGGCCAAAAATCGCCATATGGATCGCAAAGCCGGTATCAACGGCATTCGCGAACATGAATATGGCGAAGCAGAGCGCAACCAGCCACCAGCCAGCGCGTGCAACTACGGATTCCATGTGCCCCTTCCCCTCATGCTTGAGGTTGCATCAGACGATACTAATATTTC
>JBDKLL010000201.1:0-15985 GCA_039795595.1 Pseudomonadota bacterium | reverse complement strand
TGGACGACCCGGAGAACCGCGTCACCATCCTTGAGACGGGGGCGCGCATAGCGACGATTGGCCCCCTAGGCAAGGTGGCGCGGGGACATTCGTTAATACGAATGCGCCACAAACCCCGATTGTGCCGGTCACGATCGGGCAATTATCCGCCGGTGCGGGCGGGAATGGCGGGTTTGCCTGTGGTTTCCGCAGGATCGCAGTTATAGACAAGGCGTTCGTTGGCTTGTGGCGGCAACAGCGCGGCGATCGCGGCCTGCGAATCGCCCAGTTGCCGGGCGCCGGTGGTTCCCATGCCGCACTGCGGCGGTTCGTATTGCCGCCGGGCGGCGCGGGCGCGGGCCATCGTCTCGCTATCCAGCAGGAAACGTTCGGTGGTGTACGTTGCCGTGGCTGGATCGAACCGGGCAACCGTGATCGTATCTTCGCCGTTCGGCACCAGAATGCGCGACCAGCCATCTGCCCCCAGGCCATATTGCGCCCGGGCGTTGACGCAGCCGTCCGCGCTCCAGTCCAACGGGACGTCGGCGATATCGGATACGGTCACGCGGCTACGCGCTGGATCAAGCACACAGCGCAGCGGCCCGGTTTTGGTTGTGGCAGCGGTGCCGGTTTCCGGTCCGGCAGCGGCAGCGGGCAGGGCGGCTGCGGCCAGTTCGGCAGCACGGGAATCAATCGCCTCGATCCCCGGCCGGGCAAACCATGCATAGAGTGCGCCGGCAACCAGCACCGCGCTGGCGATCGCCGCAGCCTTGCGGCGGCGCGGGTTGGGCTGGGCAACCGCCACGCCGCCCGCGATCAGCGCCAACAGCAGGGCCACGCCGGCCAGCGCGATGCCGTTTTCACGCTCGGCCAGCACTTGCAGTTCGGCGGTGCGGGTGGCTTTGCTGTCGGCGGCCTTGCGCGCCTCGGCGGCACTGCGGGCGGCGTCATCGGTGCGGGCCTTGTCCCCGGCTGCGAGGGCTGCCTGCGCCCGTGCGAATTCATCCATCGATTGGCACGGCAACTGGCTGAGATGTGGGGTGATCTGATTGTTGCGCAGGAACCGCAGCACTTCGGGCAGCGCTACCGCGAAGAAGAATTCGGCATCCGCACCATCCGATACGGTACCGAACGAATTGATCCCGATTACCCGGCCGCAAGCATCCATCAGCGGCCCGCCGCTGTTGCCTGCGCCGATCGGGGCGGTGTGCAGCACCGTGGCGAAGCTTTTCGATGATCGCCCGGCAGAGAGGGTCCCCTGCGTCTTGACCGGTGCGGTGGGGGTGATCATGTCGACCGCGTCCAGCCCTTGCGCCAGATCGACGTTGCCGGGATAGCCAACCGCGAACACCGGGGCGCCATCGCCTGCGCCGGTGGATGATAGCGTTGCCACTGGCAGATTGCCGCCATCGATCCGCAGCAAGGCCAGATCGTTGCGCGGAGAATAGGCCACCACTTTCGCCCCCCAGCCGCGTTGGCCCTGCGCCGGGACGACCAGCGCGCGGATCGTGCGGTCATCGGCCATCGGAGCGATCACGTGGGCATTGGTCAGCACCAGGTTGGGGGCCACCACGATGCCCGAACCATGCCCGACCAGCCCCGCGCCGGTGCGGTCCATCCAGACGAGTGCCACCCGCACCACGCTGCGCGCGGCGGCGGTGATATCGGCGGGATCGGCCGCAAGCCGCGCCGGCAGGGCCAGCATCGTCAGCAGGGCGATGGATAAGGCAAGGATTCGGGAACGGATCAGGTTGGACATGGGCCAACTTGTGCCGCCCGCTTGCTTTGAGCGCAAGCGGCGGGACGTATTGCCGGGGTGGCCGTGCAAAGCAGGCCGTGCGAAGCAGGCGGGGCTTGTGCTTCGCTGGAGGAATGCGATGACCAACACCATGATCACGATATCTGATCCCGATCCCGAAGCAGCATGGCGCGCGGTGCTGGCGCGCGACCGGGCGTGGGATGGCCGGTTCGTTACCGGGGTGCTGACCACCGGGATCTATTGCCGGCCCAGTTGCCCGGCGCGGCATCCGCGGCGCGATAACGTGCGCTTCTTTGCCGATGGCACCGCGGCGCGGGCAGCGGGACTGCGGCCGTGCAAGCGCTGCTCCCCCGATGACGTCAGCCGCGAAGAACGCGCGGTACTGGCCGCGATCACCACAATCAAGGCGGCGCAGCGGTCGGTGCCACTGGTCGATCTGGCGGCTGGGGCGGGGTATTCCCCCACGCACTTTCAGCGGCTATTTACGCGCCAAACCGGGCTTTCGCCGGCGGCCTATGCCCGCGCATTGCAGGCTGGGCGGGCCAGTGACGCGCTGCGCGATGAAGCGCGGGTAACCGATGCGATCTATGCGGCGGGCTATTCCGGTCCATCGCGGTTTTATGCGGCAAACGTGGGGAGGTTGGGCATGGCGCCATCGGCATGGGTAAATGGCGGTAGCGGCGTGGTGATCCACTGGGCCGTGGTTCCAACCAGCCTTGGCGCGATGCTGGTTGCAGCGACGGATAAAGGCGTGTGCCGGCTGTCGTTCGGGGAAAATCAGGCCGCGCTGAAAGAGCGGTTCCCCAAGGCCGAGCTGACCGAAGGCGGTGCAGCGTTTCGCGCGCTGCTTGATCAGGTGATCGCCGCGGTTGAGGCACCGGGTGATTTCGCGCATATCCCGCTGGATGTGAAAGGCACCGCGTTTCAGGAAGCGATCTGGCGTGAATTGCGGCGCATCCCGCCGGGTGAAACGCGGACGTATGCGCAACTGGCGGCGGCGGCGGGCAATCCCCGCGCGGTGCGTGCGGCCGGCAGCGCCAACGGAGCCAACAACGTTGCCGTGCTGATCCCGTGCCACCGCGTGATCCGCACCGATGGCAGGATCGGCGGCTATGCCTATGGCGAGGGGATCAAGCGCGCGTTGCTGGAGCGCGAAGGGGCCATTGCCGAAGATCCGGTCTTGCCGCTTGTCGATCCGTCACCGCGCGATTAGCCTGCGGCAAAACCGGGAGAACACGATGCCGATCCACGCCCTGCCAGAAGGCGCGCCCACCACGCTGAACGCGGCCTTTGCCCACACCGGCGCGGTCAACACGCCGACGCTGCTGGACATGAAAGTGATGGTGCTGACCGAATCCGCGGCGCTGGCGCTGTATTACGCGATCGCCGAAGGGACCGACCATCCCGGGGTGGCGGCACTGCTGCAGCACAACGGGCGCGAGGAAATGCTCCACGCCGAGCGTGTTTCCGCCGCGATCAAGGCGATTTCGGGCGAAGACTTTATCCCGCCCCAGCCGGTCGATCACCCTTATCTGCAAGATGGCCCGCTGAGCGTGCCGCCGGTGACGGTCGAAAGCCTCAAGAAACTGGCCGAGGGCGAATTTGCCGGGGATGCCCTGTATGAAAAGTGGGCGGCCAGCATCGACAACGCCGAAGCTGCGCGGCTGTTCCGGCTGAACGGCAAGGAAGAAACCGATCACGGCAACCGCTTGCTCGAAGCTGCGGCGCTGCTGGCCGCTTAAACGAAGTTGTAAGGATCGATATCCACGTTGACCCGCACCCCTTGCGGGAAGGTCAGCTTGCCCAGCCATTCGCGGATCATCCCTTGCACTTGCGCACTGCGCCGGGCGTTGATCAGCAGGCGATAGCGATAGCGCCCGCGCAGCAGCGCCAGTGGGGCCGGGGCCGGGCCAAGGATCAGCACATCGGGCAGGTTGGGCGCGGCCCCGCCGATCGCGCGGGCGGCATCGCGGGCTTCGGCTTCGTCTTCAGATGAAACGATGATCGCGGCCCAGCGGCCAAACGGCGGCGCGCCCGCATCGCGGCGCGATTCCGCTTCGGCGGCGTAAAAGGCATCCCGGTCCCCGGCGACCAGTGCGGCGATCACCGCGGCTTCGGGATGGCGGGTCTGGCTCAGCACTTCACCCGGTTTTTCGCCGCGGCCCGCGCGCCCGGCCACTTGCGCCACTTGCTGATAGGTGCGCTCGGCCGCGCGCAGATCCCCGCCTTCAAGGCCAAGGTCCGCATCGACCACGCCCACCAGCGTCAGATCGGGGAAGTGATAGCCCTTGGTCACCAATTGGGTGCCCACGATCACGTCGATCAGCTTGTTTTCGGCTGCCGCCACAAATTCGCCGATCTTTTCCGGGGTGTTGAGCGTATCCGAAGTGACCACCGCCACCCGGGCATCGGGCAGCACTTGCGCCACTTCATCAGCGATCCGTTCCACCCCGGGGCCGCAGGCGACCAAACAATCGCCGGTGGCGCATTCCGGGCAGGCATCGGGCACCGGCACCTCGTGGCCGCAATGGTGGCAAGCCAGCCGCCGCGACGATCGGTGTTCGACCAGCCATGCGCTGCAATTGGGGCACTGAAAGCGATAACCACAGTGCCGGCACAGCGTGAGCGGCGCATAGCCGCGGCGGTTGAGGAACAGCAGCGATTGTTCGCCGCGTTCTAGCCGCGCCTGTAGTTCCTTGACCAGCCGCGGCGCCAGCCAGTGCCCGCGTTCGGGGGCTTCGCTGCGCAAATCGATCACTTGCACATCGGGCAGGCTGGCCCCGCCGAACCGATCGGGCAGGTCGATCTTCTGATAGACCCCGGCTTCGGCCAGTTGCAGCGATTCCAGCGCCGGGGTGGCGCTGGCGAGGATTACCGGGATCGCTTCGAACCGGGCGCGGATTACCGCCACATCGCGGGCGTTATAGCGCACCCCGTCATCCTGCTTGAACGACACTTCGTGCGCTTCGTCGACCACGATCAGCCCCAGCCGCGCATAAGGCAGGAACAGCGCCGATCGCGCGCCCACCACCACTTGCGCCTCGCCCGATGCGATGGCGCGCCATGCGCGGCGGCGTTCGCTGGCTTTCAGCGAGGAATGCCACAGCACCGGCGGGGTACCAAACCGGGCTTCGAAGCGGCGCAGGAAATTCTCGGTCAGCGCGATTTCGGGCAGCAGGACCAGTACTTGCCGATCATCGCGCAGCGCCTGGGCAATCGCTTCGAAATAGCATTCGGTCTTGCCCGATCCGGTTACCCCATCGAGCAGGAACGGCTGGAACGTGCCGGCATGGGTGGCGGCCACGAAGGTATCGGCAGCGGCCTGCTGGGCTGCGGATAGCTGGGGCACCGCATGATCGGGGCAGGCGCGGGGGTAGGGGCGATCAAGATCGACCGTTACCGGTTCCAGAATCCCGGTGCCCACCATTCCGCGCAGCACCCCTTCAGAAACCCCGGCGATGTCGGCCAGTTCGCGGATGCTGGCCTGTTCGCCGTGAAGCGCATCCATCGCCGCGGCGCGCTGCGGGGTCAGCCGTGCGGGTTCGGTGCCGGACAGGCGGTATTCGGTGGTGGTGCCACCGCCGCGCAAGGCCGCCATTGATCCCAGCGCCATCCGCGCCACCGCGTTCAGCGGCGCGACATAGTAATCCGCGCACCATTCGATCAACCGGCGCAGCGGCGCAGCAATCGGCACGGCGGGCAGCACTTCAAGGATCGATCGCAACTTGGCGTCGGGCACCGGTTCGGCGGGCAGGCGATCCGCTTCCCAGACGATCCCCAGCACCTTGCGCGGCCCCAGCGGGGCAACCACCAACGCCCCCGGCGCAGCCTCCATCCCGGGGGGGAGCCGATAATCGAGCACGGACAAAACCGGGTTGAAGGCAAGGATTCGAATGCGGGTCATGGGTTGTTGCGCACCCTATGCGCACAAACCGGCCGCGGGGGCTAGGCCCTTGCCGAAGGCCCGCCTATAGCAGCAGTGAATCACCTGCAGGAGCATTGCGCCGTGAAATTCTTTGCCGACACCGCCGAAATCGCCGAAATCAAGGATCTGGCCGCCACCGGGCTGCTCGATGGGGTCACGACCAACCCGTCGCTGATCATGAAGTCGGGCCGCGATTTCATGGAAGTCACCAAGGAAATCTGCGCGCTGGTCGATGGTCCGGTCAGCGCCGAAGTGGTCGCGCTTGATCACGCCGGGATGATGCGCGAAGCTGAAGTGCTGCGCAAAATTGCCGATAACGTCTGCATCAAGGTGCCGCTGACGATCGATGGCCTGAAAACCTGCAAGGCGCTGACCGGCGAAGGCACGATGGTGAATGTCACGCTGTGCTTTTCCGCCAATCAGGCGCTGCTGGCGGCCAAGGCCGGGGCGACGTTCGTTTCGCCGTTCGTGGGCCGGCATGATGACAATGGCTTTGATGGCATGCAGCTGATCAGCGACATCCGCCTGATCTATGACAACTACAGCTTCGCCACTGAAATCCTGGTCGCGTCGGTGCGGCACGGGGTTCACGTGCTTGAAGCCGCGAAGATCGGTGCCGATGTGATGACCGCGCCGCCTGCGGTGATCAAGGGGCTGTTCAAGCACATCCTGACCGACAAGGGCATCGAAGGGTTCATGGCCGATTGGGCCAAGACCGGCCAGTCGATCTAACTACTGTTGATCTGACGGATCAGGTAAACCGGCATTCAGGCGAATGGCAGACGAATCCCCTCTTGATCGCTTCAAGTCCGTGCTCACCGGCACGGCCCGCGCCGTTGCCCACGAGCCGGAACTGGAAGTGGCGTGGACCGCGGATACCGCCGTGGCCAATGGCAAGAACTTGCGGATTCCAATGCCGGGCCGGGCCTTGCCACGCGATCAGGCGATGGAAGCGCGCGGCTTTGCCGATAGCTTTGCGCTGCGCCTGCGCCACCACAACGATCAGCTTCACGCCAGCAAGGCTCCGTCTGATCCGACCGCGCGGGCCTGTTACGACGCGGTGGAACAGGTGCGCTATGAAGCGCTGGGTGCCAATGCCTATGCCGGGGTGCGGGCCAACCTTGATGCGGCGCAGCAGGTGCGGATCGGCGGCGATCCGATCACCCGCGCCAGCCGCCCCGATGAAGTGCCGATGCAGGTCGCGCTGGGGCTGTTGCTGCGCGAACATCTGACCGGCCAGCCCGTGCCGGAAACGGCCCGCGCCGGGGTGGACATGCTGCGCGGCTGGATCGGTGAAAAAGCGGGCGGCGATTTTGCGGCGCTGGCCGAATCGATCGAAGATCAGGCGGCGTTCCAGCACCTGACGCTGGATATGCTCCAGCACCTTGAACTGACCCGCGCCGACCAGATGGAGCCGAATACCGACGAAGGCGAAGATCAGGACAGCGAGGACGAGCAGGACGAAGAACAGCCCGACGACGGCGAATCCCAGGAAGACCAATCGCCCAGCGAAGCCGCGGCCGAACCCAGCGAAGGGGATGAGGAAGAGGGCGAAAGCGAAGTCGAGCGCGAGATGGAGGATGACTCCGCCGACGCTGAAGAGGGCGATGAAGGCGAAGAGGGCATGCTGCCCACGCGCCCGAACCGCCCGTGGACCGAAATTCCCGCCGGGTTCGATTACAAGGCGTTCACGCTGGCGTTTGACGAAGTGGTCAGCGCCGCGGACTTGTGCGACGAAGATGAACTGGGGCGGCTGCGGGCCTATCTGGATGCGCAGCTCAAAGGCTTGCAGGGGATTGTCACCAAGCTGGCCAACCGCTTGCAGCGCCGCCTGATGGCGCAGCAAAACCGCAGCTGGGATTTCGATCAGGAAGAAGGGCTGCTCGATGCGGCGCGGCTCGCCCGCGTGGTGATTTCGCCGGGCCATTCGCTGTCCTACAAGATCGAGCGTGAAGTTGAATTCAAGGATACGATCGTCACCCTGCTGCTCGACAATTCGGGGTCGATGCGCGGGCGGCCGATCTCGATCGCGGCGATCAGCGCCGATGTGCTGGCCCGCACGCTGGAACGCTGCGGGGTGAAAACCGAAATTCTGGGCTTTACCACCCGCGCGTGGAAAGGCGGGCAAAGCCGCGAAGCGTGGCTGGCCGGAGGCAAGCCGGCGCAGCCGGGGCGGCTCAACGATTTGCGGCATATCGTCTATAAAAAGGCGGACGAACCCTATCGCCACGCGCGCAAGAACCTTGGCCTGATGATGCGCGAAGGCTTGCTGAAAGAAAACATCGATGGCGAAGCGCTGCTCTGGGCGCACCAGCGCCTGCTGGGCCGCGCCGAGGATCGCCGCATCCTGATGGTGATTTCGGATGGCGCGCCGGTGGATGACAGCACGCTGAGCGTGAACAGCGCGGGCTATCTTGAACTCCACTTGCGCCGGGTGATCGATTGGATCGAAAAGCAATCGCCGGTGCAACTGGTGGCGATCGGGATCGGTCACGACGTAACCCGGTATTATCGCCGCGCGGTGACGATCATGGATGTTGAGCAACTGGGCGGGGCGATGATCGAACAGCTCGCCCGCCTGTTCGAGGACGAATAGGCTTGACCAAGGCGTTTAATCGAACAATTAAACGCCCATGACCAAAAGCACTTCCGTTACCGACGCCGTCCTTTCCCGCCGTTCGATCCGCGCGTTCACCGATCAGCCGGTGCCGCTCGATCTGCTCCGCCAGATCATGGATACTGCCGGCTGGGCGCCTTCGGGCTGCAATTTCCAGCCGTGGGAAGGCGCGATCCTGACCGGGGAACCGCTGCGCCAGTTGCAGGCCAAGATGGCGGCGTCTGCCCCGCAAGATCCCAAGGAATACAGCTGGGACGATCCGCAAGTGCTGCCCGAATGCGCCGCGCGCTTGCAGCAGGTTGGCGCTGATATGTACGCGGCGCTGAATGTTGAGCGCAGCGACAAGGAAGGCCGCGGGGATTTCATTGCCCGCAACGTGGTGTCGTTCGATGCCCCGGCGGTGCTGATGGTCTATTTTCCCCGCGTAATGGGCGCGCCGCAGTGGTCGGACGTGGGGATGTGGTTGCAGACGATCATGCTGCTGCTGCGCGAACATGGCCTCGATTCCTGCCCGCAGGAATTCCTGTCGATGTACGCAAAAATGATCAAGGATTTCATCGGCGTGTCGGATGAAACCCATATCTTCTTCTGCGGGATCGCCATTGGCTATCGCGATGCAGATGATCCGGTGAACGGGTTCGATCGCAAGCGCGAACCGCTGGACAGCAAGGTCAAGTTTCTGGGCTTTGAATAAGGGCGCGAAGATGGACGTTACCGAAGCCGTTGCCAGCCGCCGTTCGATCCGGGCGTTCACGGATCAGCCGGTCGATCGCGCCGTGTTGCAGCGGGTGCTGGAAAAGGCCCAGAATTCGCCGTCTGGCGGCAATACCCAGCCGTGGAACGCGGTGGTGCTGGCGGGCGATCTGCTGGCCGCGCTGCTCGGCAAAGTGGCCGAAGTAATCCCGCAAGGGCTGGCGGCCTATTCGCCCGAATACAACATCTACCCGCCCGAACTCGACGGCGCCTATGCCCAGCGCCGGTTCGGGGTGGGCGAGGCGATGTATGCCGCGCTGGATATCCCGCGCGAGGATAAGGCCAGCCGGCTGAAATGGTTCGGCCGCAATTTTCAGGCGTTCGGTGCGCCAGTGCTGCTGCTGGTCCACACCCCGCGCTACATGGGGCCGCCGCAGTGGTCGGATATGGGGATGTGGCTGCAAACCGTGATGCTGCTGCTGCGCGAAGAAGGGCTGGATAGCTGCGCGCAAGAAGCCTGGGCGGTCTATACCAAGCAGATCCGCGAATGTGTCGATATCCCCGAAGACCACATCTTCTTCTGCGGCCTGGCCATTGGCCATGGCGACCGGGCCCAGCCGATCAACCAGTTCCCGGTGCCGCGCGCGCCGCTGGATGAAGTGGTGCGCTGGCAGGGGTTCTGACCGCCACCACCTTGACCCGCGCGCAGGCCCGGGTAAGGCCCGGGGGATGAGCGATGCCATTCCCTTGCAGCTGTTCAACAGCCTGACCCGCACGCTGGAAGCGTTCCAGCCCGTCCACGCCGGGGAAGCGCGTGTCTATACCTGCGGGCCAACCGTTTATAACTACCCGCACATCGGCAATATGCGCGCCTATGTGTTCGCGGATGTGCTGGGCCGCACGCTTGGCTTCAAGGGGTACAAGCTGACCCACGTGATCAACATCACCGATGTCGGCCACCTGACCGATGATGGCGATGCCGGCGAAGACAAGATGGAAAAGATGGCCGCGCAGCGGGCGCAATCCATCTGGGATATCGCCAAGCATTATACCGAAGCTTACTGGGCCGATATCAAGGCGCTGAACGTCCGCGGGCCCTATAAAGCGGGTACGCCCGAGCCGGCCCATTGGTCGATCGCCACGCAATACGTGCCGGCGATGATCGACTTTGCGCAAAGCATCGCCGCCAAGCACTGCTACGAACTGGATAGCGGGCTGTACTTCGATGTTTCCACCGTGGCCGATTACGGCCGGCTGGCCCGCGCCAATACGGAAGAAGGCGAAGGCCGGATCGAAGCGGTGGCGGGCAAGCGCAACGCCGCCGATTTCGCGATCTGGCGCAAAACCCCGCCGGGCGAAACGCGCCAGATGGAATGGGACAGCCCGTGGGGCCGCGGCGCGCCGGGCTGGCATCTGGAATGTTCGGTGATGTCCGGCCAGTTGCTGGGGTTTCCGTTCGATATCCACACCGGCGGGATCGATCACCGCGAAATCCACCATCCCAACGAAATCGCCCAAAATCAGGCATTTTGCTGCGCGGGCGGGCTGGATGTGCCGGCCAATTCGGGCGCGCGGGTGTGGATGCACAACAACTTTTTGGTCGAACGCAGCGGCAAGATGAGCAAGTCTTCGGGCGAGTTCCTGCGGCTGCAACTGCTGATCGACAAGGGCTATCACCCGCTGGCGTACCGGATGATGTGCCTGCAGGCGCATTATCGCAGCGAACTGGAATTTAGCTGGGATGGGCTGGGTGCGGCGCTGGTGCGGCTCAAGCGGTTGCTGATGGCGGTGGCCAACGTGCGGGCGCAGGCCAGTGCGGCAGATCAGTGGGGGCCGCGGTTCGCGCCGTTCATGGAACGGTTCGATGCCGCGGTTTCAGACGATCTCAACACCCCGGTGGCGCTGACCGTACTGGAAGAAGTGGTGGCACTGAAAAAGGTCGATGCCGCGGAAAAGCTGGCGGTGATCGCGGTGATGGATGCGGTGCTGGGGCTAGGCCTGCTCACGCTGGAGCGCGCCGACCTGCGGCTGCGTCCGGCGGCGGCCATTGCCGACGAAGCCGAAATCGAAGCCACCCTGATCGCCCGCAAGGAAGCCCGCGCCAACAAGGACTTCGCCGCCTCGGACGCGCTGCGCGATCAGCTTGCCGCCAAGGGCGTTGAAGTGATGGACGGCGATCCGCTGGGCTGGGAATGGAAGCTGGGCGCGTGAAGCTGTGGCGCCTTACCCGTGCGCCATTCGTGGCGCTCGACGGGAAGGGCGCTGCGTTGCACGGTGCGCGCTATGCCCCACCCGGATATCCGGTGGTAAGCCTAGCCAGCGAAGCCGGGCTCGCAGTACTCATCGCGCTGCGTTATCTGCCGTCGCCTCCTGAAAATATGGCGGATGACTATGTTCTGGGTTGGACGGAAGTGGCCGTAACGCCCGAGCGAGCGCCAGATGGCGAGGAAGCTGATATCATAGCTTTCATGGGAACATGGCTGGAAAGTAAGCGCTCGCTGTTGGTGGCGATCCGTTCGCGTGTCTTGCCTGAGGCTGACGTGGTTTACCTCAATCCGCGCCACCCTGATGCTCCCGGCGTGTTGCCGCTGACCGTTCGTCCGTTCAGTTTTGCGGAGTGTTTGCATACGCCGCCGATGCTTGCCTCATACCGGAGTGGGTTATGACCGTTGCCGTTCTCAACGCGCTGCTGCGCCCGCTGATCGAAGCGCGCCTGCCGAAGTGGGTGGAGCCGCGCTGGTATACGAACCGCGAGGAAGCCTTTGCGCTGGCCCCCAGCGCCGAAATCGGCTGGTTCGATATGCACAAGCACGCCGATATGATCCATGCGATCGATCTGGCGCGGGATATGCGCTGGCTTAATTCGGTGATCGCGGGGCTGGATTTCATCCCGGCAGAGCTGCTGGGGCGGGGCTTTCGGATCAGCAATGGCGCGGGGATCAACGCCATTACCATCGCCGAATATGTGGTGATGGGGATGCTTTCGATCGCCAAGGGATACCGCGATGTGGTGCGCGCGCAGGATCGGCACGAATGGCTGCGCGAAGCCCCGGGCAAGCGCGAGCTGTTCGGCAGCAAGGCGCTGATCATCGGGTATGGCGCGATCGGCAGTCTGGTTGATGAACGGCTGGCGGCCTTCGGGGTGGAAGTAACCAAAGTGCGGCGCAGCGCCGGACCGGGCACGCTGGGTCCGGATGACTGGCGCGCGCGGCTGGGCGAATTCGATTGGGTGATTCTGGCGGTGCCGGCCACCCCGGAAACCGTGGGGATGTTTGGCGCGGCGGAAATCGCGGCGATGGACAGCGATGCCGTGCTGGTCAACGTGGCGCGGGGGGTGGTGGTCGATCAGGATGCGCTGGTGGCGGCTTTGCAGCAGCGGCGGATCGGCGGGGCGTTTCTGGACGTGACCACGCCGGAACCGCTGCCGCCTGAACACCCGCTATGGTTGCTCGATAATGCGCAGGTCACGATGCATCTGTCCGGCAATTCGCAGGACAAGATGTTTGTCCGCGCGGCCGAACGGTTCCTGCGCAATCTTGATCGGTTCCACGCCGGCGATCCGCTCGAAGCCGAATTCCACCCCGCGCGCGGGTATTGATCAACTTTCGTCAAGCAGCAGCAGCGCGATTTCGATGCTCAGCTGCGGGGCGGGCAGGGCAGTGTGCTCTGCCGCGATCACCGCGGCATCGGCCACGATCTGGCGCGGCAGGGTGAATTCGTGATCGGGCAAGGCCGCGATCAGGGTTTCGCCTGCCGCCACGCCCGCTGTGCCGGTGAATTGCAGTAGCAGCGTGTGCCGTGTGCCGGAAAACGTGGCGCTGGCCCATGGTTGTTCGCTGTGGCGCAGCAATTCGCCGAGGCCGCCAGCCAGTTCGAGCACTGCCGCAAGCAGGTGGAACCACGGGCTGCGCGCGGTGCCGGCCTGGCGGCGCAGCGCGCGGTGGGCGGCAGGATCAAACAGCATTGGCATTCTCCCGATAAATGTTCATGAAATGTTCCACGCGTTGTTCGGTGGCAAGGCGGGGTGTGCGGCCATTGCGCAAATCTTCGACAAAGCGCGGATCGTGCACGCTAAGCCGGCCAAACTTGGTCCACGGCATATCGGTTTCGCGCAGGAACCGTTCGATCCGCATCAATAGCATGAGGATTTGCTCCGATCTGAAAAAGGGGCGGCAACCGTTTCGAATCGCCGCGCTGATAGGATTGTTTTCAAACGTGAAATCCTACTTTTCTAGGAAAAATACATCGTATAGGAAAAAGCGATGGAAGCGCGTGATCCCCGTGCCCGGTTGCTGCAATTGGCCAGCGATCAGGGCGTAAGCTTGTCTGGCCTGTCAGACCTGATTGGTCGCAATTCAACTTATCTTCAGCAGTTTGTGCGCAAGGGCAGCCCGCGCAAGTTGGAAGAAACCGATCGCCGCACGCTCGCCCGGTTCTTCGGGGTGGACGAATCCGAACTCGGCGCGCCAGAGGATTTTTCCTCCGTTGCTGGGGCAAAGCCGCCCCGGGGCGAATGGATCGATGTGCCGCGCTTGCCGCTGGGGGCGTCGGCCGGGGCCGGGGCGTTGTCAGCAGATGAAGCGCCGATCGGAGCGTTCCGCTTTTCCGCACGGTGGCTGCGCCAGCAGGGGCTGGATCCGGCGCAACTCTCGGCAATCCGGGTTGAAGGCGATTCGATGGAAGGCACGCTGCGCGATGGCGATGAAATCCTGGTCGATCGCACGCCGCGCCCGCTGCGCGATGGGATCCACGTGGTACGCACCGGGGATGCATTGTTGGTCAAACGGCTGGATACCAGCCGCGGCAACCGGATCGCGCTGGTCAGCGACAATCCCGCCTATCGGACGCTTGAACTGCGGCCCGATGAAGTTGAGGTGATCGGCCGCGTGGTGTGGAAAAGTGGGCGGTTGTGATGGGGGCGCGGTACGATACGATTGGGATCAATTATGCGCGCCTGCGCCGGGCCGACCCGCGCATTGCCGCACAGACCGACGCCGCGCTGGGCAATGCGGTGTCGGTGCTGAACGTTGGGGCAGGGACCGGCTCTTATGAGCCGGTGGGCCGGCAGGTAACGGCGGTTGAACCATCGCCGGAAATGATCGCCAAGCGGCCGCCCGGCTCTGCGCCGGTGGTTCGCGCCGAGGCTGCAAGCCTGCCTTTCGCCGATCAGTCATTCGATGCGGCCATGGCGATCCTGACGGTACATCACTGGCCGGATCCGCAAGCCGGCCTAACCGAAATGCGCAGGGTTACGCGCGGGCCGATCGTGTTGCTGACATTCGATCCGGCGCAGCGCCCGTGGCTGACCGATTATCTCCCGCAACTGGCGGCGCTGGATGACGCGCAGATGCCGGCGATGGCCGATTATGCTCGCTGGCTCGGCCCGGTGGACGTGCGTCCGGTTATGGTGCCGCATGATTGTATTGACGGATTTCTCTATGCCTATTGGCGCCGGCCTGCGGCCTATCTTGATCCGCAGATTCGTTCTGGCAGTTCGTCGTTCTGGTCGATCAACGATGTCGGGGAAGGGCTGGCCCGATTGCAGCACGATCTGGCAAGCGGGGCATGGGACCGGCGCTATGCCGATCTTGCCGCGCGCGATACCTATGATGCCGGCTATCGGCTCGTGATCGCGCCGGGGATTGATTAAACCGCCGCTTCCCGCCATCTCCTGCGGCATGACCCAAGCAACTTCTGCCCCCGCCGGCGAACCGCCGATGCGCGTGGGGATCATCCCCGTTACCCCGCTGGAGCAGAACTGCTCGCTGATCTGGTGCACCAAGACGATGCGCGGCGCGCTGATCGACGTGGGTGGGGATCTTGATAAAGTGCGCGCGGCCGTCGCCAAAGTGGGGGTCACCATCGAAAAGCTGCTGGTTACGCACGGCCACATGGACCATTGCGGGGCCACCGGGGGCTATGCCCGCGAACTGGGCGTGCCGATCGAAGGACCGCACGAAGACGATCGGTTCTGGATCGACCGGCTGGAAGAATCAGGCCGGCAGTACAACATGCCAGCCGAAGTGTTCGAGCCGACCCGCTGGCTGCACGATGGCGATACCGTGACCGTGGGTGAATTGACGCTGGATGTGATCCATTGCCCCGGCCACACCCCCGGCCATGTGGTGTTTTACCATGCGCCGTCGCATTTTGCGGTGGTGGGTGATGTGTTGTTCGCAGGATCGATCGGGCGGACTGATTTTCCGCGCGGCAATCACCAACAGTTGATCGATTCGATCACGCAAAAGCTGTGGCCGCTAGGTAACGATGTCACGTTCCTGCCGGGGCATGGCCCAACCAGCACGTTTGGCCGGGAACGGCAGGTCAACGGCTTCGTCAGCGATTACATGCTGGGTTAAGCCCCCGCCCGCATCGGGCAGGGGCCGCACCACATTATTACATCCGGCCCGTGGCGATCAGCACGGCCACGATCGCAAGGCCCAGCTGGCTGAGCATCGTGGTGATGGTGCCAAAGCTGCGGCCCTTGGCAAAGCTGGCGCCGTCCATGCCGATGCCGTGAGCTACGCGGCCCAGCATATAGATTCCGCCAACCACGGGCAGCCATTGCCCACCTTTGCCGGCCAGTTCGATCACGGCGATCAGCGCCAGCACCCACGGGGTGTTTTCGACGAAGTTCAGCTGGGCGCGCATCCGGCGTTCCATCAGATCGCTTCCGCCGGTGCCGATGCTGATGCCTTCCTTGGCACGAACCTGGCCACAGCGCAGCGCCAGCCAGAAGTTGATGATTGCCGCTGCGGCGGCAAGGCAGAGAGTGGTAGGTAGCAGCATGGTTTTCTCCCCCGTTTGCAGCTTAACAAGGCATGGAGCCCGACGGCGCTTGCAACCCGCGTCAAATCCGTTATAGGCGCGCCTTCGCAGCCGCCGGACCCTGTGCCTTGTGCGGCCTTTTAGACGACCACGGAATTTTCAGGAACAGGTGCCGCGATGGCTGTCCCCAAAAGAAAAACTTCGCCCTCTCGCCGGGGCATGCGCCGTAGCCATGATGCGCTGA
>JBDKLL010000200.1:0-5154 GCA_039795595.1 Pseudomonadota bacterium | reverse complement strand
ACCCGGCGACGATGGAAACCTTCGGGTTCGAAAAGTTCGGCGGCAAGATGACCGGCGAAACCTTTACCGCCCACCCCAAGATCGATCCCAAGACCGGCAACATGGTGGCGATCGGTTATGCCGCCAGCGGGCTGTGCACCGACGATGTCACTTACATGGAAATCGCCCCCAGCGGCGAATTGATCCGCGAAGTGTGGTTCAAGGTGCCGTATTACTGCATGATGCACGATTTCGGGGTGACCGAAGATTATCTGGTGGTTCACATCGTGCCGTCGATCGGCAGTTGGGAACGGCTTGAACAGGGCAAGCCGCACTTTGGCTTTGACACCACGATGCCGGTATATCTGGGCGTGATCCCGCGCCGCGATGCGGTGAAGGCCGAAGATATCCGTTGGTTCAAACGCGACAACTGCTTCGCCAGCCACGTGATGAACGCGTTTCAGGATGGCACCAAGATCCATTTCGATATCCCCGAGGCCAAGAACAACATGTTCCCGTTCTTCCCGGACGTGAACGATGCGCCGTTCAACGGGATGGAAGCGATGAGCTACCTCACCCGCTGGACGGTCGACATGGCCAGCAATTCGGATGACTTTGACAGCGTTACCAAGCTGACCGAAACCGCCGGCGAATTTCCCCGGATCGATGATCGGATGACCGGTCTGCCCTATCGCTACGGCTGGATGCTGGAGATGGATTATCGCCGCCCGGTGGAGCTTAAGGGCGGTTCGGCCGGCGGCTTGCTGATGAACTGCCTGTGCCTGATCGATCACCAGACCGGTGCGGAACAGCATTGGTGGTGCGGCCCGGTCAGTTCACTGCAGGAACCCTGCTTCGTTCCGCGCAGCAAAGATGCGCCCGAAGGCGATGGCTGGATCGTGCAGGTTTGCAACCGGCTGGAAGAACATCGCTCTGACTTGCTGGTGTTCGATGCGCTCGACATCGAAAAGGGGCCGATCGCGACGATCAACGTGCCGATCCGCCTGCGCTTTGGCTTGCATGGCAACTTTGCCGCGGCGGATCAGATTGGATTGGTGGCATGATCAAGCCGGGGCTGGAATTCGTTTACGAAGCCGGCGGCGATCTTGGCGCACCGGTGGCAATCGGCGATACGGTCGATGGCGCACGGCGGATCATCCCGATCTTTTCGGGCGGGCGGGTCGAAGGGCCGCTGATCAAGGGCAAGCTGATGGGCAATGCGGCCGATTGGCAGTTGACCCGGCCCGATGGCGTGACCGTGGCCGATGCGATCTATGCGCTGGAAACCGATGACGGCGTGATCATCCAGATCCGCAACAAAGGGCTGCGCCACGGCCCGCCCGATGTAATGGCGCGGCTGGCCGCGGGGGAAGAGGTTGATCCCGCGGAATACTATTTCCGCACGGTCCCCGAATTTATCGCCCCCAAGGGCAAGTATGAGTGGATGAACCAGTCGATCTTCATCTGCTCGGGCGCGCGCTATGCCACCGGGATCAAGCTGTGGGTGTGGCGGGTAACCTAACCCGGTTACTCGATCACCAGTTCGACCAGGCTTGGGCCGTTGACGGCGAAGGTCCATTCCAGCGCTTCATCAAGGCTGGACACATCTTCCACCCGGCGCGCGGGCACGCCCATGGCTTCAGCCATGCCGACAAAATCGATCCCGCCCAGTCGGGTGCCGGGCAGGCTGTTCATGCTGAATACTTTGGCGAAATGTTCCAGCGCGGCATAGCGCCCGTTGTTCAGGATCACGAAGCTGACGTCCGCGCCTTGTTCGGCGGCGCTCCATAGCCCCTGGATCGTGTACATTGCCGAACCATCGCCCAGCAGCGCGATGACCTTGCGGGTGCCGCTGCCGCGCGCCACCCCGATTGCCGCGGGCAGGCCATAACCCAAGCCGCCGCTGGCGCAGGTGAAAAACCCCTGCTCCGTCACTACCGGCAGATGATCGTGCATCGGCCCGCGCGCGGTTGGCGCTTCTTCGACCAGCATCGCATCGGCCGGGCGCAGCGCGGCCAGCCGCGCCAGCACGTAATCTGCGCGCATCGCCATAACTGGCGCCGGCGCGCGGGGGCAGGGGGGCGGGGCCGGGCGGGGCGTTACCCGCGCGGCCAGCTGCGCCAATCCAGCGCCAACATCGCCCAGCACCCCGGTTCCCCCGGGCAGATAGGACAAGTGCTGCGGGTCTTCGCTCAGCGCGCCCAGCGCGGCGTGTTCGGGCCAATGCGGGCCGAATCCTTCGGCGTGGTAGGTAAATACCGGCGCCCCCGCGACCAGCAGCGCGTCATAAGGGGTCAGCAGGCGGACGATTTCTTCGCGGAAGGCGGGCAGGAACCCGGCAAAGCGCGGATGGTCTTCGGGGAACACTTCGCGCGCGGCAAAGGGTGCGGCCCAAACATCGGCCCCGGCGGCTTCGGCCAGATCGATCGCGGCCTGCCAGCCGCCGCAGCGCGCCACGCCGGTGCCCAGCACCAATGCGGGCCGGCTGGCGCTATCCAGCAGTGCTGCCAGCCGCTCAAGCCCGGCCGGATCGGGCAGGGTCTTCAGGCTCAGATCGGGCAGGACCGGCATTTCGCACAGCCGGTCCCAATCATCGACCGGCACCGAAACGAACACCGGCCCCATCGGCGGGGTGAGGGCGATATGGAACGCGCGAACCAGCGCCGCGGGAACATCTTCCGCGCGCAGCGGTTCGGCGCTCCACTTCACGAACGGGCGCGGGAATTCGGTGGCGCGTTCGGCCCCAAGGAACGGGTCGAACGGCAGGATCGAACGCGCCTGCTGCCCCGCGGTGACCACCAGCGGCGTGCCATTGCGATAGGCGGTGAACAAGTTGCCCAGCGCATGGCCCGTGCCAGCGGACGAATGCAGGTTGACCAGCGCGGGCCGCCGGGTGGCCTGGGCATAGCCATCGGCCATGCCCAGCACGATCGCTTCGTTCAGGCCCAGCACATAGTCGAACCCATCAGGCAGCGCGCGCAGCATCGGCAGTTCGGTTGACCCCGGGTTGCCGAACAGCGCATCGACGCCGAAATGGCGGAACACCGCAAAAGCGGCATCGCGCACGGTCATTTTGCCCGCGGCCATCAGGCGGCGCGCTCCATCAGTGCGGCCTCATCGCGCTGCGCGCGGCGCGAAACGATCAGCATCAGCACCACGATCGGGATCGCCACCACGTTGATCGTCAACATCGAAGCGCGCAAGTTGCCCGTGGCGTCAGAAAGCACCCCCACCGCATACGGCCCAATGCCAAGGCCAAGGATTGTGGAGACCAGCAGATAGACGCTGGACGTGATCCCGCGCATTCGCGGCAGCACCTGTTCGTACATGATCGCGTAGAGCGGCGGCAGCCAGCCGGTCAGCACCACCGAATAGGCCACGAACCGCCAGTAGAACGATGCCGGATCGCCGGCCCAATAGACCCAGAACGACAGTACCGGCGAAAGCCCCATGCAGAACAAGCCAACCCAAGCCCGGCCCACCCCGGGGAAGCGCTGTTGCAACCAGTCTGAAAACGGCCCCCAGAACAGCGGGCCAAGGATCCCCATGCTGGCCGAAACCAGCCCGAACTGGAGCGCCGTGTCCTTCATCGACAGGCCATAGTATTTCATCAGGAAGGTGGGGTTAAAGCTCATCATCCCGTAATTCAGCACCGATTGCAGCGCGCCGACCAGCATCACCATGATCAGCGTGGGCGAACGGGTGATGACCCGGAATGCCTGTGCATCCGATACCGCCATGTTCTGCAGCAGGTTGACGATGACATAGAGGCCAAACCCGATCACGCCCCATTGCAGCACGTGGGGGCTGATCGCCACTACGCCGAAATCCAGCAGCGGGCGCGGCGAATAAGCGCTGCACAGCGTGACCAGCCCGGTCATCGCCAGCGCGATCAGCGCCAGTGCGGCAAAGTTGAAGCGCCAATACCCGGCCGAAGCCTGCTTGCGGACCAGTGCGAGCCAGTTGAACCCCGGCACGACCGCGGCCAGCACGTCCCAACTGGCGCGGAATGGGGCGGGATCGGGCGGGGTGGCAATGCCATCCATCACCCCGCGTTCGGGTTCGCGCAGGAACCAGATGAACAGCGCCAAGACAAACCCGGGCAGCGCGGCCATCAGAAACGCGAACTGCCAGCCCGATAGCCCCAGCGGCGCGGTGCCGGGGGCATAGGCAGCCTGCCATCCGGCCGCCGCAACCCCGCCCAGCACCAGCGATCCGCCCAGTCCCAGCGCGATCGCTGAGGCCAAAATCGCCATCACGAACCCGCGGCGATGCTTGGGCCAGTAATCGTAAATCAGTGATGTGCCCGCCGGCTGCGATGCGGCTTCACCCACGCCCACGCCCAACCGCGATAGCGCCAGCATGGCAAAGCCGCTGGCGAATCCGCCGAGCGCCGTGGCGGCCGACCAGAACGCGATCGCCAGCGCCAACAGCTTGGAGCGGGTCCATCCGTCCGCCAACCGCCCCAGTGGGAGCGAGAACAGCGCATAAAACAGCGCAAACACCGTGCCGTAGAGTAGCCCCATTTCCGCATCGCCAACCTTGAGGTCGGCCTTGATCGCGGGCGCGAGGATCGCCAGCACCTGCCGGTCGAGCAGGCTGATCGCGTTCATCAGCGCGACCAGCAGCAGGGCATAGCGCGCGCCTTTGGGCAGGGCGGTCGGCAGCGGGCCGGGTGCGTTTGCGCTCACAGCTTGAACCAGCGTTCCGCGTTGGTCTGGAAGAACTTCTTCTTCTGCGCCGGCGTCACCGCCAGGTTATCCATCGCCCGCACTTCATCGGGGACGTACTGATAGGGATAATCCATGGCGTACATCACGCGGTCTTCGCCCATCACTTCGATCATCATCTTGACCGCCGGTTCCCAGCACAGCCCGCTGGTGGTGCCAAGGAAGTTGTTGCGGATGTAATAGAACAGATCGTGCTGCAGCGGCTTCAGCCGCGCATAACGGTTCGATCGGATCCCGGCCTTGTGCATGTAATCGGTGCGGTAGAGCCAATAAGGCAGGGCTTCAAACCCGTGCCCGGCCATGATCTGCAGATCGGGATAGCGATCGAAGATCCCGGTCGTGACCAGCCGCAGCAGGTGATAGCTGGTTTCCACGCCAAACCCGAACACCGCGCCATCCAGCCCGGCATCGATCATCCCGCCCATCATGCTGTCGGGCAGGGTGG
>JBDKLL010000199.1:0-3207 GCA_039795595.1 Pseudomonadota bacterium | reverse complement strand
GTGCTGGCCGGGCCGTGGGCGGCGCAGATGCTGGGGGATCTGGGAGCCGAGGTAACCAAGGTAGAGCAACCCGGTCAGGGCGACGATACCCGCCGCTGGGGGCCGCCATTCCTGCCGGATGGATCGCGCGATTCGGCCTATTACCTTTGCGCCAATCGCAACAAGCGCTCGATTGCAATCGATCTGGCCCAGCCAGAAGGCGCGGCGCTGGTCCGCCAACTGGCGATGCAGGCCGATGTGGTGATCGAAAACTTCCGTGCCGGCGGGCTTGCCAAGTATGGGCTGGATTATGCCACGCTCAGCGCGATCAAGCCCGATCTGGTCTATTGTTCGATCACCGGGTTCGGCCAGACCGGGCCGGACAAAGGCCGCGGCGGCTATGATTTCCTGATCCAGGGAATGAGCGGGCTGATGAGCGTGACCGGCGACGGCGATGGGCCGCCAATCAAAGTCGGCATCCCGACGAGCGACCTTTCGACCGGGCTTTACGCGGCAATTGCGGTCCTTGCCGCGATCCATCACCGGGATCGCACCGGCGAAGGCCAGCACATCGATCTGGCTCTGCTCGACGCACAAATGGCCCTGCTGGCCAATCAGGCATCAAGCTTCCTCAACGGCGGGCCAGAGCCGCATCGGATGGGCAACCAGCACCCGACGATGGTCCCCTATCAGGACTTCGTCTGTGCCGATGGCGAAATTCTGGTGGCGCTGGGCAATGATCGCCAGTTCCGCGATTTCTGCGCCGTGCTGGGGTTGGGCGAACTGGCCGCCGATCCGCGCTTTGCCAGCAGCGCCAGCCGCGCGGCCCACCGCGCCGAGCTGCTTGGGGCCTTATGCCCCGCAGTGGCACAGTGGTCATCGGCAGATCTGCTGGCCGCAATGGATGCCGCAAAGCTGCCTAGCGGCAAGGTCAACACCATTCCCGAAGCCTTGGCGAACCCACAAATCGTCGCGCGCGGGATAGTCCGAGAAATCGCCCGCGATGATGGCACGCCGGTGCGCTTCATCGGGTTCCCGGCGCAGTTTTCCGCAACCCCCGCCACCTATCGCCACGCCCCGCCGCGTGCCGCACAGGATACCCATGCAGTCCTGTGCGAACAGCTGGGATTGGACGAAGCCGAATTTGCCCACTTGCTTGCCAGCGGAGTGATTGCCGAGCATCTGTAAAATCGCCGCCTCAAATTGGCGGTGGGTTGTATTTCGCGCGGCACCCATTAATTGACAATTAAATTGACAAAAGGAACGACCGTTGAGCGTCCAGCACAGTCCGATCGGCCAACTCCCGCTGGATGCACGCCTGCGCACGGTGCTGCGCTATCTGCCCGCGCCGGTCGGGATTGTTACCAGCTATGATCCGGCAACGGGCGATCCGGTCGGGCTGGCGATGTCGGCGATCATGCCGGTTTCGCTGGAACCCTGTTCGATGGCGATCGCGGTCAACCGCGCCGGACCCAGCCACGATGCGATCGTGCGCTCGGGCCGATTTTGCATCAATTTGCTCGGTCCAGACAGCCAGGCGCACATGGCACCGTTCGCCCGCGCCGAAGCACGAAGCCTGCGCTTTACCCAGCCCGACTGGAACCGGCACGGCGCGGTCTGGTACATCGACGGATCGCCCGCCAACATCTTCTGCGAAATTCGTGAGCAACTGAGCTATGGCACCCACGATCTGCTAATCGGCGATGTCTATGACCTGCTCGCCACCGGCGCTGTAGATATCCTGGGCTGGGCCAACGGCGCGCTCGGCCAACTTGCCCCACTGGACTGAAACCGCACGGGTTGCCCCCGCTGGCCAACTTGCACCTTGCGCGGCGGCTTCATCCCGCTATCCCTTTTCCAGTGGCCAAAACTTCGCGGCCAAGAGGAAAGGGGCAAGCCTTGAAGGTCGGTGCACCAAAGGAAATCATTGGCGGGGAAGCGCGTGTCGCGCTCACGCCCGATAGCGCATTGCAGCTTCAGAAACTGGGCCATTCGTGCCTGATCGAAAGCGGTGCGGGGCTTGCCGCCGGCTTTTCTGACGACGCCTATCGCGCCGCCGGGGTGGAAATTATGCCCTCTGCCGCGGCACTGTGGGACGCGGCGGATGTAATCGCCAAAGTCCGCCCGCCGGAACCCGGCGAAGCGGCACTGCTGCAAGCCGGCAAGACCCTTATCTCGTTCTTCTATCCGGGCCAGCGCGCGGGCGAACTGGAGGCTGCGCGCGCCACCGGTGCCAATGTGATCGCGATGGACATGGTCCCGCGCATCAGCCGGGCACAGAAGATGGACGCGCTGTCATCGATGGCCAACATCGCCGGTTACCGTGCGGTGATCGAAGCCGGCGCAAACTTTGGCCGGTTCTTCACCGGGCAAGTGACGGCGGCGGGCAAAGTGCCCCCGGCGCGCGTACTGGTGATCGGGGCCGGGGTAGCCGGGCTTGCCGCCATCGGCGCGGCAACATCGCTGGGGGCAATCACGCTGGCGTTCGACGTGCGGCCGGAAGTGGCCGAACAGATCGCATCGATGGGGGCCGAGTTCGTCTACCTCGATTTTGCCGAAGCGCAGCAGGATGGCGCGGCCACCGGCGGTTATGCCGCCCCGTCCAGCCCCGAATTTCGCGCAGCGCAGCTCAAGAAATTCCGCGAACTGGCGCCCGAAATCGACATCGTCATTTCTACCGCCCTGATCCCGGGCCGCGATGCGCCGGTGCTGTGGACGGCCGATATGGTCGCGCTGATGAAGCCGGGATCGGTCATCGTGGACCTTGCCGCCGAACGCGGCGGCAACTGCGAACTGACCAAGACAGATGAAAAGATCGTCAGCCCCAATGGCGTGACGGTGATCGGTTACACCGACTTTCCCAGCCGCATGGCCGCGCAGGCCAGCTCACTCTATGCCACCAACGTGCGCCACATGCTGACTGACCTGACCCCAGCCAAGGACGGGGTGCTGGTCCACAACATGGAGGACGACGTGATCCGCGGCGCCACCGTGGCGTTTGAAGGTGCCATCACCTTCCCGCCGCCGCCGCCCAAAATTCAGGCGATTGCGGCGCAGAAACCCAAGGACAAACCACGAGAGCTAACGCCAGACGAAAAGCGCGCCGCCGAAGTGGCCGCGTTCAAGGCGCAGACCAAATCGCAGGTCATGCTGCTTGCAATCGGCACTGCGCTGATGCTGCTGATTGGCGCGGTGGCCCCGGCCAGCTTCATGGCCCATTTGATCGTG
>JBDKLL010000198.1:0-18389 GCA_039795595.1 Pseudomonadota bacterium | reverse complement strand
GGCCCAGCAGGGTCGAACGGCCGCTGCCATTTTCGCCGGCGATCAACAGGGCTTCGCCCTGCTTCACCGCAAAGCTGACCCGATCGATCGTGCTGGCCCCGCCGGTGCCATAATCGAAGCTGAGGTCTTTGACGTCCACCGCCAGCACGGCCGGGGCGATCTGCGGCAATGCTCCTTCAACGCGGTGCAAACCCGGCGTTGCCAGCAATTCGCCTACTTCTTCGCCGATCACTTCATCGTTGCGGTGTTTGGCCCAGAGCAACCCAACTTTTTGCAGCGGCCCAAGCGAACGCATGGTCAGGAAGATACACGCCGAAAGCTCACCGCGGCTCAGGTCGCCGTCGATCACCAGCCAGGCGCCCAGCGCCGTTACCAGGGTGCCGATCAGGGTGCCGAACAAGGCCGCCAGCGCGCTCGTTTCATCCAGCACCAGCGCCTGTCGTTCGATCGCCCGCGCCGTGCTTTCCTGCAACCGATCGTGGCGACGCAGCATCAGCGTTTCCATCGCCATCGCTTTGAGCGTGTGGATATTCGATAGGATTTCGATCAGGAAATTGCCGCGCCGTTGATCGGCCAGCGCGCGGTCTTCGGTGGGCTGTTGCTGCTGCCCGGCGATGCGGTGGGCATAGGCTGTAAACAACCCGTAACCGACGATCAGCAACAGCGCGAGCGGCCATGAAACCAGCGCCACGATCAGCAGGTACAGCACCGAAAACGGCAGGTCGATCCAGCCGGTGAACGATTGGCCCGAAAAGTACTGGCGCAAATGCCCAACCTTGCGGAACTGTTCGAGGTGCTTGCCACTGCCCGCGCCTTCAAACTCCTTGAGCGGTTGGGCCAGCAAGCGTGAAACCACTTCAAGTGATGTCGTGTGCTCGAACGTCGCCGCGGCCCAGCCGGTCAACTGCGCGCGCATCATGCGCAGCAGGCTTTCGATCACCACCGCCAGCACTGCACCGACCATCAGCAAGATCAGCGTATCGATCGCGCGATAGGGCAGGATCCGGTCCATCGTGATCAGCATCACCACCGGGATCGTCAACGCGAACAAGTTGATCGCAACGCTCGACAGCGCCAGCAAGCCAAGCGACGGACGGAACCGTTCTTCGGCAACCGCCGGAACCAGCCGGGTCGAGCGGGCCAGCCGCATCAGGAAGTTATCAGAGGCCATCCGGGTTCACTCTACCATCTGCTTGATTTGCGCTTGGCGGGCTTGGTGCCTGTGGCGGCGGGCGGCGGGGCAGGTGCCGCGACCGGCGCAGCAACCGCGGGCAGTTCACCCGGGATCGAGGCCGCCGCAGAGCTGGTGGCTGAAGAACTGGCGCTTGCGGAACCCGCTGATGCCGCGCCGGCTTCGCTGGTGAGCGCCTTGACGCAAGGATCGTTCTTGAACGCCATGCCGCCGCCCAGCGCCTTATATAGATCCACCGCGGCGCGCAGCCGGTCGTACCGGGCTTCGACCGCTTGCGCGCGGATGCGATACTGGAAGCGCTGGCTATCCAACAGCGTTGCGTAATCGATCGCACCGCGGTCGAACACGCGGGTGGACAGGGTCATCATCCGGCTGGCCCGTGCCGCCGAATCCGCCAGCACAGCCAATCGTTCACCCGTAAAGCGCACCCCGGCCAGTGCCTCTTCAACATCGCGCAGCGAACCCAGAATGCGGGTTTGATAACGTTGCAGCAGCTCGGTTTCGACCGCCTTGCTCTGTGCGATTTCGCCGCGGCGACGGCCGCCATCGAAGATCGATTGGACCAGCTGCCCCAATACGTCGGTAAAGATCGATTGCGGGGCCAGCGCCGATGCCAGGTTGGCCGAACCCAGCCCGCCTTCGGCCGTTAGCGAAAAGGTTGGCAGCAGGCTTTTGCGCGCCACCCCCAGATTGGCCCGCGCCGCGGCCAGTTCAGCCTCGGCCTGGCGCACGTCCGGGCGGCGGCAGATCACCGCACCGGGAACCCCCGGCGCAATCTGCGGCACCGCAACATCGCTCAGGGTTTGCCCCGCCAGTTCGAGCATCCCGCGCGGCCGCCCGATCAGAAACGCCAGTTCGCCTTCCGCGCTCGCCAGATTCTGCGCCAGTTCGTATTCCCGGGCGGCGGCATCGGCCACCGTGATGCCTTGTTGCTCAAGCTCGAACAGCGACAAGTCGCCGCCCTCAACCCGGCGCTTGACGGTGGTTTCCACTGCGCGCGCGGTGGTCACATCATCATGCGCCAAGGCCAGCCGTTCGCGCAGTGACAGCACTTCGAAATATCGGTTCGCGACATCCGAAACCAGCGACAGCGCCAAGGCTTCGCGGGCATAAGTGCTGGCCTTGACTTGGGCCATGGCCGATGCCTGCTGGTACCCACCCTTGCCCCATAGATCGACTTCATAGGCCGCCCGCAAGCCCGCCTGATAGATCTTGCGGCTGCGATAATCGGCCCGGGTCGGGGCGGTGCCGATCCCGAATTCAGGGGCGCGATGTTCGGCCCGAACTACGGCATCAAGGGTTGGCGATTGTCCGGCATCGGCGATCCGCGCCCGGGCTTCGGCCTGCGCAATCCGCGCCACGGCGGCTTTCAGATCGGTGTTGTTGGCCAGCGCGATCGCCACCAGTTCATCGAGTTCCGGATTGCCGAATTCGGCCCACCAGCGCTGGGCAATCGGCAAGCCGGTCGGTGCGGCCTGCTCGGGCGACTGGTTATAATACTGTGCGGGCATCCAGCGTTGCCATTGCCCCGTCGCGGCGTCCGAACCCATGGCCGACTGTTCGCCAAGGGCTGGCGCGGCCGTGACCAGCGCCACGCCGCTTGCCGAAAGCAACACAATCCGCAACCGCTTGGGGCAAGCCAAGTTCAGGCGCATCGCCCACCCTTTCGTCCCGCGGCAAGGCACGGGTCGGAACGATCCGCACACGGCATCGCGACCGCGACCGGCGCAGACGGATCGAATTTCGCAATTGGCTGCATCACTGGCTGCATCACTGATCCCTTGGTCCCTGCACCATCACACAACCGACCCAATTGGCCGACCAACCATTAGACCGTTCAGCGAACGATCTTTATCAGATATTATCGTGTTATGATGACGATCCCCGGGTTCGTATATGAACCTGCCAGCTTTTTGGTAAAGCCGCCTTCGGTTGGCGGGACGAATGGAAAACTTCCATTTTCAAAACTATTCCCGTTTATTTCAGGAAATTTTGTTTGAACGGATTTAGGAAAATTTATCCAAAATCATAATAAATTGATATTTATCAGATTTATGATGGAACTCAATTTAACATTGAATTTGGATGTTTGAGGGTGGCCAAAATCCACCAATCACCAAGGCTATAGAACTTTTGTCATATTTAAATTTACGTTTTTACACGTATTTTTACATTAAAGGGTAGTCATAAGCCCTTAGTTTGGTGATTTTATCATGAATGATCGAATCGGATCAGATTGATTTTGGCCTTATTATCATCTGATCTAACGCGCATCTTTTCACGGATTATCCCAGCGTCAGGCAGTGGGGAATTTCCAGCGTCAATTGCATGCCTTCGCCCGGCGCGGAAACGCAGCCGATCTTGCCGCCGAACTTGGCCGTGACGATATTGTAAACAATGTGCATCCCCAACCCGCTGCCGCCCTGCCCGCGCTTGGTGGTATAGAACGGTTCGAAAATCCGGGCGGCCGTCTGCGCATCCATCCCCACCCCATCATCGGCATACGTCAGCACGATCCCATCATCCTTGCGCCGGGCCGCGATCCGGATCGTTCCGGCCTGATCGGGGGCAAAGGCGTGTACCAGCGAATTGATCACGCAATTGGTCAGGATTTGCGAAATCGCGCCCGGACGCAGACAGACCATGATCGTTTCGTCAATTTCAACCGCAATCGCGATCGGGCGGTTCTTGTATTTGGGCTGCAGCGTATGCAGCACCTGCCCGACATAGTGCGCCAGGCCAATCGTCCGCTCTTCATCGCCGGTCTGGTCAACCGATACCTCCTTGAAGCTGCGGATCAGATCGGACGCCCGCTGCAAGTTGCTTTCGATGATCGCCGTCGAACTGCGGCTTGTTTCGAGCAGGGTCTCAAGACTGGAGCGGGTCATCCGGTTTTCCCGATACAAGGCATCGAACGCTTCGAATTCTTCGCGCAGATGCGATGCGGCCGTAACGCCGATCCCGACCGGGGTGTTGATTTCATGCGCCACGCCCGCAACCAGATTGCCCAGTGCGGCCATCCGTTCGGCCTCAACCAACGAGGCGCGCGCCTGTTCCAGCGTCTTGTCTGCTTCGCGGCGCACAGTCACATCTCGAGCGATCCCGATAAATGCGGCCGTCCCGTTGATCGAAACAGCGTTGATCGACAGTTCGATTGGAAACAGCGTTCCATCGCGCCGCTGCGCCAGCAGTTCCCGATCGGAACCGAGGATCCGCGTCGTGCCGTTGCGCTGGTAATCCCGCAGGTGCCGATCATGCGCCGCCCGATCGCCGGGCGGGATCAACAAGTTGATGTTCTGCCCGCTGACATCGCGTTCGGACCAACCAAACATGGTTTCAGCCGATTGGTTGAAGCGCAGGATCGCACCATCGGCCGCGATCAGGATGATCCCGTCGGGGGCCAGTTTCAGAATGCTCGATAATTCGGTCTGGCTGGCTTCAAGCGAGGCTTCGGCCTGCCGGCGCTGGGCAATTTCGTGCTGCAGGGTCTGGGTGCGTTCGGCCACCCGTTGCTCCAGACTTTCAGCCAATCCGGCAAGCTCGGCATTGGCCTGGGTCAATTGCTCACGCTTGCGGTCAAACGCATCGGCCAGCCGATTGAAGGCGCTGCCGATCTCGGAAATCTCGTCGCGCCAGCCGATCGGCACGCGCACTGCGGTGTTCCCCTGCAGATATTGGCGGATCGTGCCCCGAAACATCCCCATCCGGCGGGTCAGCGCGAAATGCAGGATCGTCATCGTTAGCCCGAGCACCAGCAAGATCGCAGGCGCAACTTTCATCGTCGCCCGCAAAATATGGCCGCGAATGTCAGCCAGCCGCTCGGCCATCTCGTAATCGACGACCAGCACGCCGGTGCGAGTGAACGGTTCTTCACCGGCCCGTGTCAGCGAAACCGGATAGTAGGCCGTCAACGCTTCGCGCTGGTCGGAACGCAGCACGTTGGCATGGCGATTGCCCAGCGCCTGCGCCACCGCCGCGCGATCGACCGGAAACGCCAGAGTGCTGGCCGGGCGGTTTTCGAAACCAAGGTGGTTGCTGTAGAGCACGCGGCCCTGCGCATCGATCAACGCCGCCTGCGAATTGGCATCGTCGAAATACAGTTCGCTCAACACCTTGCGGATGCCAACCGCATCCTGCCGCTCGAACAGCCCGTCAAGAAAGCCCTGACTTTTCGAGGTTGCGCTGCGCAGCGCCCGCTCGGATGCTTCCCATTCGTTGGCGACCAGGGACGTGAACAGGACATAGCTTTCGATACCCATCGTGCCGATGAAAATCAGGGCCGAAACAAGCGGCGTATAATAACGGATCTTGATCATGGCCGCCCGCCGCCCCGCTCAACCGGCACTGTCACGCGCCAGCAGGCGCTGCATATCAAGTTTGACCGGCTTGCCATCGATCGCCTGGATCACCGGCGCCATCCGCCGCGCGGCCTGTTCGACGATCCCGCCCGGGGCCAGCAAGGCCGCGCTTTCGCGGTGGTCGATCAGCTTGATTTGGGCATAACTGGCGCGGACTTCGGCCGGGGTAAGCTGCAACCGCCGGGCAATTTCCGGAACCACGGTGCGGCCTTCGCTATCGGCGCGGATCAACTGGATCGCAGCGCTCCAACCGCTGATCAAATCGCGCAGCTGTTCAGGGTGATCAGCCGCGAACTGCCGCGTGGTAATCAGCACATCGACGATTTCGCCGGGGATCTCGGCACTGTCGAAAATACTCTGCCCGCCCAGTCGCTGGATCTGGGTCAGATAAGGTGCGAAGGTCACCACCGCATCGACTTTGCCTGATTTGTAAAGCGCCACCGATTGATCGATCGTCATGGCCACTTGCCGGACGTTTTGCACCGGCACGCCATGAACGTCGAGCGCGCGGCCCAGCAAATAAGCCCCCAGCGCTGAATTTTCGACAGCCACTGCCTTGCCGTTCAGCTGGTCCACCCGCGTAATCGGCGGATGGGCCACGATCGCATCGAGGCCGTTCGAAATATCGACCACGCCCAGCACCCGGATGTCATAACCATCGCGCTGCAGTTTCAAGGCATCGTCCAGCGTCAACGCCACAACATCGAGCGAACCGTTGCGAAACGCACGCAGCAGGTCGGAAGCCGATTGCATCTGCCGCATATCGATCGCGGTATCGCCATAAAGCTTGTGCAGTTCGGCAATATAGCCGGGTTCGTACCCCGGCCAGATATTGGTGCCAACCGTCATCGTGTGCACGGCCGGCGGCACACAACTGCCAAGCACCGCGGCTCCCAGTAGTACGAGCCGTCCACGACGAACCGCGCGCCTCAGTGTCGATAAAATCAGATTAATCGGATTGATCATATTCTGACGATACCGCTCAGTGGCACCGTTACAAAGGAGTATTTGCACCGCCTCCATCGTGAATTACTGCCAACGGGTAAAATGGACCCGCGGTTTTTGCTGGGCAAGCCGCGCCGGAAACGTATGGTACGGCAAAACGGGAGGGTTCAGATCATGCGCACCTTGATGCAAGCCGCCTTGGCGGCGCTGGCAGTTATGGCATCGGCCAGCGGGGCTGCGGCAGCCCCCTCGGCCAGCGAAACCCCCACCACCCTGTGGCATGGCGGCACGATCATCACGATGGATGGCCCCACCCCGCGAACCGTTGAAGCCGTGGTGGAACGCGGCGGCAAAATCGTGTTCGCCGGCGCGGAACGGCGGGCGCGGGTGCTGGCCGGGGCTGGCGCCAAAGTTGAAGAACTGGGCGGGGCAACAATGCTGCCCGGGTTCGTCGATGCCCATTCGCATTTCGCGCTGGTGCTGCAGGCCGCAGGCGGAATTGATATGGCAGACCCGGCGCTGTTCGCCACGCGGACCATTCCCGGCCAGCTTGCCGCGCTCAAGGCAGAAGCCACCCGCCGCGATCTTGTCGGGCCGGGAAAATGGCTGATCGCGTGGCAATACAACGATGAAACGCTGGCCGAACGCCGCCACATCACCCGCGCCGAACTCGACGCGCTATTCCCGGATCAGCCGGTGGTGCTGCTGCATTTCACGATGCATGGGCTGGTGGCGAATTCCGCCGCGCTGGCGGCCGCCGGGGTTGATGAAACCACCCGGAATCCCGAAGGCGGGGTCATGCCCAAAGGGCCGGACGGCAAGTTGACCGGGTTGCTATTCGAACAGGCGATGATGCTGATGGCCGCCAAGCTGCCACAGCCCACCGTTGAACAGAAACTGGCCGCGCTGGATGAAGCGCAGCTGCGCTATGCCCGCGAAGGCTATACCCACGCCCAAGAAGGGGCGACCCAGCTGCCCGACCTGAAGTTCCTGCTCAGCGATGCTGCTCGCACGCGGTTGGTGCTCGATCTTGCAGTACTGCCGTTTTACAGCACGCTCGATTGGGTGCTGGGGCAAGATACCTTGCAGTTCGGCACCTATCAGGGGCATCTCAAGCTTGAAGGGATCAAGTTCGTGCTGGATGGTTCGCCGCAGGCCCGCACGGCCTATTCCACCCGCGAATACGCCCGCGGCGCGCCCGATGGCCACCATCCGTGGCATGGCGAACCCAGCCTGAATGCCGAACGGTTTCACGCCATGGCCGCGAAAGTTCATGCAAAGGGCTGGCAGCTATTCGTCCACGCCAACGGCGATGCGGCGATCGACATGGCAATTACCGAATTCGACCGACTGGGGATCACTGCCAAGGATAACCGCCGGCCGATCGTGATCCATTCGCAGTTCCAGCGCCCCGATCAATTGCCCGCTTATGCGCGGATCGGGGTTGGCCCGGCCTATTTCAGCAACCACACGTATTATTTCGCCGACACCCACCGCAGCAACTTCCCGGCCGAGGTGGTTGATTTCATCAGTCCGTTCAACGCCGCCCGCGCCGCCGGGTTGGTGGTATCCAACCATTCGGACGCACCGGTTACCGCGCTCGATACGATGACCCAGCTGTGGTCCGCGATGGCTCGCACGTCGATCACCGGCATTGTCAGCGGCGCAGACCAGCGCCTGTCGGCCTATGCCGCGCTGCAGGCGATGACCACCGGGCCAGCATGGCAAGTGTTCGAAGAAAATCGCAAAGGGCGGATCAAGGCAGGATTATTGGCCGATTTCGTGGTGCTCGATCACAATCCGCTGACCACCCCGGTGGACCAGATCCGGGCGATCAAAGTCCTGCGGACAATCAAGGAAGGCCGCACAATCTGGGCGGGTCGGCGCTAAGCCAGCCCGTTCGGGGCGAAACCCCGGCAGTGTCAGAACTGAATTGAAGCCCCGCACGAGCGGGAAAGAAATGGTGCCCAGAAGAGGACTCGAACCTCCACGCCCTTGCGAGCGCCAGCACCTGAAGCTGGTGCGTCTACCAATTCCGCCATCTGGGCACGGGGCGTATCACAAAAGCGTGCTACGCCGGGTAGGAGGGCGCCACTAGCGGGGGGCAGGGGGGCTTGTCAACGGGCGAGTTGCGGCCGGGCTGCGATTGTTGGCGGCACATTGGATTCAGGGCCGCGCCCCGCGGGTGATCAACCGCACCGCGGCATGGCGCAGCGCATCGAAACCCGGCTCGGAACCGAGCCTTCCCGCCATCCGCAACACGATCAACCCGTGGAGCGCGGCCCAATAAGCGTGGGCGATCAGTTCGGGATCGCCGCTCAACAACCCGGCATCGACCATTTCGCGGACATACGTGGTGTGCGTGCGATTCGCGCGCTGTTCGGCCGCAACCAATGCCGGGGACTTTTCCCCGTCGCCTTGGCCATAGGCAAACATCAGTTGATAGGCCGCCGGTTCCTGTACCGCGAAATCAACATAGGCATCGCCGATTGCGCGGCTGCGGTCCCACAAGTCACTGGTACTGGCATGGGCCGCTTCGATCCGGTCGGAAAAGCGATCGTGCGCGGCGATCCGCACCGCTTCGATCAATTGCGCCTTACTGGCGTAGTACCGATAGAGCGAAGCCGCCGTCCAGCCGAGTTCTGCCGCGATCGAACGCAGCGACACCGCGCCCGGCCCATGCTGCGCGATCTGCCGTTCGGCCACGCGGCGGATCCGTTCGCGCACATCGGAAACTTGTTCATCGGTCAGCAGGACGGCCATGCGCTTGTCATACTAAACACTGTTCGTTATGCAACGCCAAACAGACAAGTGATGGGAGAGAGCGGATGGCCGCAGCGTATCGCACGATCAGCGTGGAAAAGCGGGGCGAAGTCGATTGGCTGACGCTCAACCGGCCCGACGCGCTCAATTCAATCAGCCTGGAGATGGTCGGCGAACTCAACGACTATTTCGGCAAGCTCTATCACGATGGCAGCGTGCGGGTGGTGGTAATGCGCGGCGCGGGCAAGGCGTTCTGCGCCGGGCTGGACATCAAGGAACACCATGGCCGCGATGAAGTGCCATTCGGCGGCGGGTATGGCTTTCAGGGCTATCTGGCGGACGTTTACGTAAAGATGCGGCGCTGCCCGCAAGTGATCGTTTCGCTGATCCACGGCCCGGCCTGCGGCGGCGGGTTCGCCTTTGCGCTGGCATCGGACATCCGCATCGCCGGGGAAAGCGCGCGGATGAACGCCGCCTTCATCCGCATCGGCCTGTCTTCGTGCGACATGGGGGTAAGCTACTTCCTGCCGCGTCTGGTGGGCGGTTCGATCGCCGCGGAACTGATGCTGACCGGGCGGTTCATCAAGGCCGAACGCGCGCTGGCCGTGGGGCTGGTGGCCGAAGTCGTGCCCGACGATCAACTGGAAGCCGCCGCGGCCCCGTGGATCGACGATCTGCTCCACGCTTCGCCAATGGGCCTCAGGATGACCAAGGAAGGGCTGGCGATGGCGATCGATGCCTCCAGCCTGGAAGCCGCGATGGCGATCGAAAACCGCAACCAGACGCTGACCGGCAAAAGCCCCAACTTAGCCGAAGGGATGCGCGCCTTCATGGAAAAGCGCCGCCCCAATTACGTCGCCGATTGACCCGCCCCTGAACGGACTTCTGCCATGAACGCCCACACCCCGATTGGCCTTGCCAAGTATCCGCACGTGTTCTCGCCGCTCAAGGTTGGGCACACCACGATCCGCAACCGTATCCTGATGGGTTCGATGCACACCGGGCTGGAAGATCTGCCCGATGCGGCCGAGCAGCTTTCGGCCTATTTCATCGAACGCGCCAAAGGCGGGGTGGGGATGATCATCACCGGCGGGATCACCCCGCACCACACCGGCGGCAAGGGGGCCAAACTGTCCGAACCGGGCGAAGTGCCAATGCACCGGCAGGTAACCGACGCTGTCCACGCGGCCAGCCCCGAGGTGAAGATCTGCATGCAGATCCTCCATTCCGGGCCGATTGCCTTCACCCCCGATTGCGTTGGCCCTTCACCGGTCAAATCGCGGATCGGCGCCTATACCCCGCGCGAACTGGACGAAGCCGGGATCGAAGAACAGATCGCCGCTTTTGCCAATTGCGCCGCGCTGGCGAAAGAGGCCGGGTACGACGGCGTGGAGATCATCGGTTCGGCTGGTTACCTGATTTCGACTTTTCTGGTGCAGAAAACCAATTTGCGGACCGATCGCTGGGGCGGATCGTGGGAAAACCGCATGCGCTTCCCGGTTGAAGTGGTGCGCCGGGTGCGCGCAGCGGTGGGGCCAGACTTCATTCTGGTGTTCCGCATTTCGGCGATGGACATGTTGCAGGATGGGCTAGCGTGGGACGAAGTGGTCAGTCTGGCCAAAGCGCTTGAGGCCGAAGGGGTCGATGTGATTTCGACCCACTTCTGCTGGCATGAAAGCTTTGTCCCGACGATCGCCACGATGGTCCCGCGGGCGGCCTTTGCCGGGGTGACCGGGCGGCTGCGCAAGGAACTGTCGATCCCGCTGATCACCAGCAACCGGATCAACATGCCCGATGTGGCCGAAGCCGTACTGGCGCGCGGCGATGCCGATATCGTGTCGATGGCGCGGCCGATGTTGGCCGACCCGAACCTTGTCAACAAGGCCCGCGAAGGCCGTGAGGATGAAATCAACACTTGCATCGGCTGCAACCAGGCGTGCCTTGATCATACCTTTACCGGCCAGTTGACCAGTTGCCTCGTCAACGCCCGCGCCTGCCGCGAGGTGGAACTGAACTATCCGGCTGTGACCACTGCCAAACGCATCGCGGTGGTGGGCGCCGGGCCGGCCGGGCTGGCCTTTGCCACTTTGGCCGCCCAGCGCGGCCACGCGGTGACGCTGTTCGATGCCGCCGGCGAAATCGGCGGCCAGTTCAACCTCGCCAAGCAGATCCCCGGCAAGGAAGAATTCACCGAAACGCTGCGCTATTTCGCGCGCGAAATCGAAGTGCGCGGGGTAGAGTTGAAACTGAACACCCGCGTCGATGCCGCCGCGCTTGCCGCTGGCGGGTTTGACGAAGTGGTGATCGCCACCGGGATCGAACCGCGCAAACCCGCGCTGGACGGGATCGATCACCCCAAAGCCGTGGGTTACATCGATGTGATCAAGGGCAAGGCTGCGGTCGGCCGCACCGTGGCGATCATGGGCGCGGGTGGGATTGGTTTCGACGTAGCCGAACTGATCACCCATGAAGGCAAGTCGGCCGCGCTGGACATCGATATTTTCGCCCGCGAATGGGGAATCGATTTCAAGAACCACCCGCGCGGCGGGGTGACGGGGATAGAACCCGTAGTGGCCCACAACGACCGCGAAGTGACCCTGCTGCAACGCAAGGAAAGCGCAGTCGGCAAAGGCCTTGGCCGCACCACCGGGTGGACCCACCGGCTAACCCTGCAACGCCGCGGCGTGAAGATGATCGCCGGGGTGGAATACCTGAAAATCGACGATGCCGGGCTGCACGCCATGGTGGGCGGCGAACCCGTGCTGTTCGCGGTGGACACGGTGATCATCTGCGCCGGGCAAGAACCCGCGCGCGGACTGCACGATGCGCTGACGGCGGCGGGGGTGCGCTCACACCTAATCGGCGGTGCGCTCGAAGCCGGCGAACTTGATGCCAAGCGGGCGATCAAGCAGGCTTCAGAACTCGCCGCGACGATCTGATCGGTTATTGCACTTCGTAATAATCGATCACCACGCTGTCGGGCTTGCGGATCCCGCGGCCCACGAACACCGCGCGCTGGACCCAGCCTTGCGCAGCGCTGCCGGTCTTGAACACCGGCGCGGTACGGAAATAGTATTGCGCGGGGTCCACCAGTTCGCCCTTGGCCAGCCGCTGGGTCACTTCGGCGCTGGCCACGCGCACCCCGGGGTTGGTCACTTCGATCACGCTGCCATCATCGGCCTTGAGGAAATAATGCGCCTCGATCCGGGTCAGCCCGCTGGGCAGGATCGTCTGCCAATCACCCCCGCCCGGCAGCACTGCCCCGTGCAGCCGCGGGCCATAGATTTCCCCGCCAGTGATCGGAATGAAGCGGCGGCGGCCGCCATCGGCCTCGCCCACTTCGACCGGCGGGGCCAGCGTAACCCGCACCGAAAAGGCATAGACCAGTCCGGGTGCTGCCGGGCCGGGTGCTGCCGGACCGGGTTCTGGCAGTGCGGAAGATGCAGGCCCATCGGCATAGGCGGCCGGCTGAACCACCGCCAGCAACAACGCCGCAGCGGCAGCAAAACGGGGCAAAGATATCATGGTGCAGGCTCCTGAAAATCGCGAACAATCGCCAGCCGATCCGCTTGGAACGAACCCAGCCATAGCGTGCCGGCGCTCAGCGCGGCAGTCGAAACGCCGCTGAAACCGGGTTGGGGATGGCCATAAGCCACGGTCGCCACGCGGCGATGGGCCAGATCGAGTTCGCCCACCACCCAGCCGCGATGGCACAGCATCGGATCGGCTTTGCCATCCACCACTTTGCGCAAGCCCCCGCATGCCGGTTCATCCAGCCGCATCCCCGCCAGCAGCAGGCGTCCGCCGGTCCAGTGGATGTTATCGGGCATGAAATCAGGCGCGGGGATCACCGCGCTGGGCTGGCGGGTATCGCGCCGGTCAAACACCGCCACGGCGTGCCACCCGAACGCGACGACATAGAAATGCTGTTCGTCGGGATCGATTTCGAGGCCATTGTTCCCGGGCAACTCGGTTCCCGCCAGCATGGTGAACCCGGCAGCGCCCGGCCGCCATTGCCACACCGCGCCGGTAATCCGGCCAAGCATGAAATCGCCGATACTGGTGCCGGGCCGGGTCAGCACCGTGGTCAGGATCGTGCCATCGGCAAAACTGGCTACCGCATTGCCAACCTGCCCGGCGGGCAGCGGCTGGCACCCGATCCAGCGCAAGCTCGGATCGCCTTGGGCAGCGTCAATCTCAAACGCTTCGATCGCTTCGCGCCCGCCGTGGTTCACGACCAGCAGTTGCCAGCGCCCCGCAGCCACCTGTCGCAGCGCCAACCCACGCGCGTTGAACAGCGCCGGATCAAGCCGGCCGGGGCAGTTGGGGAACCGGCGACGATCCCACGCCACTTGCTCGCCGCCGCCGTCATACCAGCGCGTAAACGTACGCGCCGGACCATCGACCAGTTTCAGCCCCGCGCCCGGCGCAAACCCGCTGGAGATCAGCCAGCGGGTGCCGGGCAGGGCCAACACGTCTTCGGGCTTGTCGGCACCGCAGACGTAATCAAGCTGGCTATCACCGGCACAGGCCGAGGCTTGCTGGGCGTGCGCTGGAACCACGAACGCCAGCGCCGCCAACAGGCCAAGGACGATCCCCCGCATCAATCGCGCGGGCGGGTGCCGGCCGGGCGCGGTTCCGGCTTGATCGCTCCGAACAGCGCCATGTCGGCGAAATGCGGCCAAGCTATTACCTTGCTGTCGACGCCCAGCCAGACCAATTTGGGCTTGGCCGGATCGAACGCCGGCCAGCGTCCCAACACCGGGCTGGTGGGAACGCCCGTCCGGGCAAAGGCCAGCAGCGCGCCCGACATTTCGGCTTCGAGTGTGGCATCGCCCGGCTCCCAGTTGCGGGTGACCCGAAACAGGTTGAGCGCATCGCGCGTGCGCAGCCAATACGGCACATCGCCGGTGTGATAGGCCCCAACCGTCGCGGGGTCATGGTCGCTGAACGTGACGCCGGGGGCATAAGGCTGGCGGCGAGTAAACAGATAGGCATAAGCGGGCGCCTTGCCATAGCGGCGCTGCGCGGCGGCCCATTGCTCCATCTGCAACCCCGCCGTGCCATCGCGGGCGATATCAGCGGCGGCGCGGGCTGGATCAGCACCGGCATAGGCCGCCAGGATTGCGGCGGCCGATTGCGGATAACGGGCCTGCACCGCGGCCGCCAGTTCGGCCGGGGTGGTGATTGCCCCAAGCGGACGGAAACTTTCATCGCGGGTATAGCCGATCAACACCGGCACGTCGCTTTGCGCGCCGGCGGCGAAAGTATCCTCAGCCGTGCCGGTCAGCACCCGGCCATCCAGCACGATCGGATCGCGCGCCGTGGCAGCCGCGCTCACCCGGTCACCCGGCAGCGCGCGTAGATCGGCCAGCGAAGCCGCGCCCAATTCGTGTTGCAGGGCCAGCCCTTGCGCTTCGGCCTTGGCCAGCGGGGCCGGACCCAGCATCCCGCCGAATGGACTGCCGCTCATTCCCACGGCGCGCTGGAACAAACCCTTGGCCTGCGGGCTAAGCTGCAGCAGCGCCACCGACATCGATCCGGCCGACTGGCCGACGATCGTGACGTTGTCGGGATCGCCGCCGAACTTTGCAATATTGCGCCGCACCCATTGCAGCGCGGCGATCTGATCCATCAGGCCATAGTTGCCCGATCCGCCATAGCCGGATTCGCGGCTGAGTTCGGGATGCGCCAGAAAGCCCAGCGGCCCGACCCGATACGCGATGTTCACCCGCACCACGCCGGCTTTGGCCAGCGGTTCGCCGGAATAGTTCGCCATCGCCGCCGAACCGATATTGAACCCGCCGCCATAGATCCACACCACCACCGGCAACTTGGCCCGCGGCCCCTGCGGCGCCCAGACGTTGAGGTAGAGGCAATCCTCGCTCGTCGCCTCGTTGCCGAAATAGTGGTTCTGGCGCGGGCTGCGCAGCGGTTGCAGACATTCCGGGGCGAACCGGTCGGCATGATAGGTGCCTTGCCACGGGGCGACCGGCTGCGGCGCCTGCCAGCGCAGATCGCGCAGCGGGGGCGCCGCGAACGGCACGCCCAGCCACGCATCGACGCCGGAGGGCAGGCTGATCCCGTCGATCAACCCGCCATCAACCGCAACCGGTTCCGACGCCTGCGCCGGCACCGCTGCCGCCGTTACCCCGGCCGCCAGCAACAGCGCGGCCGCGATGGCGCGGCGGATCACTGGTTCGGCACTCCCAGCTTGGCATGGAAGAAATCGAACGTGGCATTGGTGGCCTTCAGCGTCGCGGCGCGGGTTTCGGCCGGGGTCTTGCCAATGAAGCTGTGATCGACGCCGGGGATGTAGATCGCCTCGACCGGGACGCCCGCCGCGCGCAGCCGCGCTTCGGCCAGATGCGATTGCGCCACCGGCACCACTTGATCCTGTTCGCCATGGATCAGCAGGAACGGCGGATCCTTGGCATCGATGTAGGCAACCGGGCTGGCGAACGCGAGCTGTTCGGGCGTGCAGGCACCGTTGCAGCCCATCAACCGCACGGCGGCATCGTCAACCCCGCCGGCACGGCCCGCCACCAAGGCGGCAAAATCAAACACCCCGTACCAGGTCACCGCCGCCGTAGCGCAGACATCCTTGTCGGCCTTGGGATCCAGCTTGGTGTCATGGCAGCTGAGCGCGGTCAGCGCCGTCAGGTGCCCGCCGGCCGAACCGCCCCAAATGCCGACTCGCGTGGGGTCAATCTTGTACTGCGCGGCGTGATCGCCAAGGAAGCGCAGCGCGGCCTTGGCATCCTGCACTTGCGCCGGGAACTTGGCTTCGCCCGACAGACGGTATTCCAGGCTCGCCACGGTGAAGCCTTCGGATGCCAGCTTGGCCAGCGCCGCCGGGAAATTGGCCAGCGCACCGGAATGGCGGGTGTGCCCACCAACCCAGCCGCCGCCATGGATATACAGCACCAGCGGGTGCGGCCCCGGCGTAGCGGGAACATAGATATCGACCACTTGCGGAATATAGCCCGGCAACTGCTGATAGGCGACATCGCGGTACGCCTTAACCCCATCGGCAAACTCCACCGCCTGCACCGGGAAACGATCGTCCAGCACCGGGGCATCGGCCACCGGGAAATCACGCGGCGCAGCGGCATGGCCAGCGGCGGCGGCCATCAGTGCGGCGATTGCGGCCACCCGGCCCAGGTTGCGAATGCTCATCAGTCTCTCCCTTATCGGTATGGTTTAATCGAGGAATTCAGGTTTGTGGCGGGCCTGCGCGGCCAGCCGGATCGGGGCGTTGACCGCGCCATAACCGGCATAGCCGCGCCGCTCGACCAGTTCGAAAAACACCCGGCGGGCAAAGGCGCGGCTGTAAAGCTGGAAATATTCGGTTTCGCTGCCATCGGCTTCGACCGTCCGGTCATACAGGATGTTACGGGCGGCCATTGCTTCAATCAGCGCGGTATCAAGCCCCCAGCGCGCCTCAAGATCGTCATAATAATTACGCGGGATTTCAAGGCTGGGCAGGCCCGCTGCAATTGCGGCATCGGCCGCGGCAAAAATGTCGGTGCAGGCAAACGCGATGTGCTGCACCCCGGCACCGAAATAATTCTGGATGAACCGCGATGACAGCGATTGGTGGGCAAGACTGCCATTCAGCGTGAAGCGCACCGAACGATCGGCTGATTCCACCGCCTGGCTTTGCACCAGCCCCATCGGATCGGCGATTTCAAGCTGCGGGGTCTTGGTCAGTTCGAATAGACTGACATAGAACAGCAACCAGCTGAGGAATTCCTCGAACTGCATGGTTTGCGCCACGTGATCGATCCCGGTCAGCTTGGGTGCAGGATCGGCCGGTTCCAGCGGGTGCGGAAATTCGTGGGCCCACATCGCTTCGCGCGTGGCCGCATCAACCAGATAAAGCAGGCTGCCACCCACCCCGCGCACGCTGGGGATCGGCCATTCATCGGGCGCGATTGCCTGTTCGAAGCGCGGCACGCGCAGCGCATCCGCGCGGGCCAGCGCGCCGGGGACATCGTCCACCGCCAATCCGATCGCGCAGACCGACGCGCCATGGACGATATCGAAACTGTGAGCCAACCCTTCGGGTTCGCAATTGATGACCAGGTTGATCGGCCCTTGGTTCCACCGCGTCACATCCTTGGAGCGGTGCCGGGCGGTGGGGCGAAAACCCAACGGGCGAAGCATCGCGCCCAGGGCTTCGGCTTCTTCATGGCTGGCGGCGAATTCGATGAATTCTACACCCAGTGGCGCGGCGCGGGCAGGCAACGGTGCAGTGGCGGCCGGCGCGTGCACCGCGGCCGGACGCGCAATCCCGCCTTCGAGCAGGCGCAGCGAGCGATAGCCATCCAGCGCCACCCCGCTGGCCGATCCGGCACGGAACCGGTCATTGAAGATTTCAAGGCTCCAGTACCCATCATAACCGATCTTGCGGATCGCATCGGCCCAATCGTCGAGCGGGAATTCACCCTGCCCCGGCATGCAACGAAAGTGCCGGCTCCACCCCAAGTAATCCATATCGAGCACCGGGGCATCGGCCACCTGCACGATAAACAGCTTGTCCGCGCGAATATCGCCGATGCTGCTGGACGGGATCTTGCGCGACAGCGAATGGAAGCTGTCCAGCACCAGCCCCAGCGCCGGGTGATCAACGTCGCGCACCAGCGACCAGGCATCGCGGTGATCGTTGACGTGCCGGCCCCACGCCAAGGCCTCATATCCGATCCGCAGCCCACGGGCGGCGGCGCGTTCACCGGCTTCCGCCAGATCGGCCAGAATCCGCCCGCGATCATCATCGGCCTGCGGCGAACAGCTGGAACAGACCAGCAGCAGATCGGTGCCCAGTTCGCCCATCACATCGAACTTGCGCTCCAGCCGGTCGAATGCCCGGTCGCGCTGCGCAGCGGGCAATCCTTCCAGATCGCGAAACGGCTGGAACATCGTGCAGGCCAGCCCAAGTTCGGCCATTAGTGCGGCAATTTCGCGGGTCGACAGGTGCGACGACAACAAGTCGTTTTCAAACACTTCAGCCCCGGCATACCCGGCATCGGCAATCGCCCGCAGCTTGGTATCAAGCGCGCCGCTGATCGAAACCGTCGCGATCGAGGTCTTCATCCCGCATCCCTAATCCATCTGCCGTAACCACGGTT
>JBDKLL010000197.1:0-10152 GCA_039795595.1 Pseudomonadota bacterium | reverse complement strand
CAAAGCGTTGGGCGAAGAATTCGAACAACTTGCGCCGGGGCGGCAGATCGCTGGCCACCACATCTTCCATGATCGCCACTTTGGGTTGGAACCAGCGTTCGGCAACGGCGTCGATCAGCGCCTCCTTGCTATCGAAATAGCGATAGAGGTTGGCGGGCGACATCTGCGCGCGTGCGGCCAGTTCGGCCACGGTGACGCTGGTTGATCCGCGTTCTTCGATCAGGCTGACCACCAGATCGATCAGCTGTTCGCGGCCCGCTTCGATATCGGTTTGTGGCCGGGCCATTGTGCGAATCTCCCCATGTTCGGTCGTTGCCGCACCATAAATCAATCGGCCAAAAGTTCAAAAAACTGTCTTATTTGCATAGTACGCAATGGCTTCTGAGCCATCTTGCCGATTGCTGTGGTTCGGCTAGGAAGCGCCCATGATGCAATTGTCTGCCTTGTTCCGTCGGCGCGGCCCGTTTGTGGCCGCCATCTTGTTGCCCTTGTTGGCTGCCTGTGCCGGGCACGGTGGGTTGCATCCAGCCAGCTCACCGGTGGCCAACAGCGGCACTGAAACCATCGGGATCATCGCGATCAACGATTTTCACGGGGCGCTGACCCCGCCGAAGACTTCGGTGCTGGTCGGCGATGGCAAGGGCGGGGTCACCCAGGTTCCGGCCGGCGGTGCGGCGTGGCTGGCCAGCGCGGTCGATTCGGTGCGCAACCAGTATCCCAACCACCTGACCGTATCGGCGGGCGACATGATTGGCGGTTCGCAGCTTGCCTCGTCGATGTTCCTCGATGAACCGGCGGTTGAAGTGATGAATCGCATCGGGCTGGATTACAATGCGGTCGGCAACCACGAATTCGATCGCGGCCGCGACGAACTGCTGCGCAAGGCCAAGGGCGGTTGCCAACAGTTCACCACATTAAAGCCCTGCCAACTGGAGCCGTTCAAGGGCGCCAAGTTCGGATACCTTGCCGCCAATTCGCTGCAAGCAGATGGCACCACCCTGTTTCCCGCCACGGCCATCCGCACGTTTGGCAAAGGACGCCATCAGGTGAAGGTCGGCCTGATCGGCATCACGTTGGAGGCGACGACCGATCTGGTGTCACGCGATGGCCTGCAAGGGGTGCATTTCGTCAACGAGGCCGATACGGTCAATGCCTTGATCCCGGGGCTCAAGGCGGCGGGGGCCGATGCCATCGTGCTGCTGATCCATCAGGGCGGCTATACGCACGGCGATCCGCAGCCGGGTGGTTGCGCTGATTTGACCGGTGGAATTCGTCCGGTCCTTGACCGGCTTGACCGGCGCGTTGACGTGGTCGTTTCCGGCCACACGCACTGGTCCTATGTCTGCAATTATGGTGATTACAATCCCGATAAGCCGTTCCTGCTGACCAGCGCCGGGGTGTTCGGCCAACTGGTGACCGACATCAAGATTGAGATCGATCCCCGCCGCGGGGTGGTTGTTGCCAAGGCGGCGCGGAACATCATCGTGCAGAGCGAAGGCTATCCTACCCGCAACGGTGAAATTGCGGTCAGCGATCGCTTCCCCCGCTTTGCGCAGCGGCCCGATATTGCCGCCTATGTCGGCCGGTACGTTGATGCTTCGAAGGATGAAATTCAGCGTCCTGCGGGCCGGTTGGCCGGGGAAGTAACCCGCCCCGGCGGGGATGCCACGCGCGGCGGCGGCACCTTGGGCAGCCTGATCGCCGATGCGCAACTGGCCGCGACCCGCAGCGCCGGCGCACAGATCGCGTTCATGAACCCCTTCGGCGTCCGTGCGCCGCACCGCCTGACCCCGGCCGCCGATGGCACGCTGACGTTCGGGATGCTCTATGCGGTGCAGCCGTTCAACAACACGATGATCACCCAGTCGCTGACCGGGGCCGAACTCAAGGCGGTGCTGGAAGAAGGGTTTGACGATAATCAACCGCTGCAGGCGCTCAGCCCGTCAGCCGGGTTCACCTACACTTATGACCTGTCGCGTCCGGTGGGTGACCGGGTGACGGGGATGACGCTGGCCGGCCAGCCGATCGATCCCGCGGCGACCTACCGTGTAACCACCAACAGCTTCCTCGCCAGTGGGGGGGACAGTTTTTCAGGTTTTGCCCGGCAGCGCGATGCAGCGATCGCTCGGCTCAGCGATATCGAAGCGCTGGAAGCATGGTTGAAAGGCGATCAGCCGCGCGCTGTGCCGGCCGAAGAACGTGCGGTTGAAGTAAAGCACTAACCCGTGCGCGGGGGCCAGGGAATGAAGCCCGACGTGCGCGCCACGTAATCCGCGTAACCCGGCCGGGTCTTGGCCAGCCCTTTTTCCAGCAAGGGCTTGCCCGACCAGCGGGTTAGCGTGAAAGTCAGGAATACGGGGCCGATCAGGCTGGCGAGGGCAACCACCGGGCCCGATCCGGCGGCGACCAGCCAGATCCCCCACCACGCACAGCAATCGCCGAAATAGTTCGGGTGGCGGGTATAGCGCCACAGCCCGGTATCCAGCACTTTGCCGCGGTTGGCCGGATCGGCCCGGAATGCTTTCAGTTGGGCGTCGCCAATGGTTTCGAAGCTGATCCCGATCAGCCACAGTGCGGCTCCGATCGCGCCAATCAGACCGATCGGGGCCGGCTCGCTGCCGCTCAGGATGCCCAGCTGTGCGGGCAGGCTGGTGATGAACAGCAGCACCGCCTGCGGGCCAAACACCACTTTAAATGCGGCACTGCCATAGCGGCCCTGTTCGCGGGCCTTGCCCAGCATCCGGGCATAGCGCGGATCTTCGCCGTGCGCGCGCCAGCGGGTGTACAGGTGCAGCCCCAGCCGCAAGCCCCAGATGGCGGTCATCGCCAGCAGCAACGTGGCGCGCGGCCCGGGGTCGGCCAATTGCAGCCAGCTGGCCAGCGCCAGCACGGCCATCCCCGCCCCCCACACGGCATCGATGAACGAAACATCCCCGATGCGGGCGGCAACCACGCAGAGCGCCAGCATCATCGCGGCATCGACCGCGGCATTGATCAGCAGACCATCAAGCATTGCGGGTTCCTTCGCCGGAGCTTTCACCAGAGCTTTCAATTGCCAGCACGCGCGGGTGATCGGGCATGGCCGAGCGATAAAATGCAGCCAGTTTGGCCAGATCGGCGCGGTAATCACCAGTTGGCATCAGCGCCGGGCCGATCCCGCCGCGCATCGCGGCGTTATCCACCCAGGCTGGCACGATCGGGATCCCCGCGCCATGCGCGATATGGTAAAAGCCCGAACGCCAGCCCTTGGCGCTGCTGCGCGACCCTTCGGGCGCGATCACCAACGCCAGTTTGCTGCGCCGGCCGAATTCGGCGATCAATGTTTCGACGTAATTGCCGCCCTTGGTGCGGTTGACCGGCACCCCGCCCATATCGAACATGAAGCGCCGCATCGGCCATTTGAATAGCGTGTGCTTGCCCATGAATGCGGGTTCGATGCCCAGTTGCTGGGTGGCGCCCAGAAAGAACACGAAATCCCAGTTTGAAGTGTGCGGCGCCCCCAGCAGGATGCAGCGCGGCGGGATCGTCGTTTCCCCTTCGAGTTGCCAACCCTTCCAGCGATAGAGCCACAGCAGCACCGCCTTGGCGATGCGCGACAGCAGCGTGGGTGGCCGTTCGGCACTGTCTGGCATTCCGCTCCCCTTTTTCTTGAGCCTACCAGCTTGGCTTCAGAAAGGGAGGGGGGCGGAAAAGTTGCTCACATCCTGAACACACCGAACGCCGGCCGGTCCGGGATCGGCGCTTCAAGGCAGGCGGCCAGCGCCACGCCCAGCACGTCGCGGGTCTGTGCCGGGTCGATCACCCCATCGTCCCACAGCCGGGCGGTGGCGTGATAGGGGCTGCCTTCGTCTTCGTACTTCTGGCGGATCGGCGCTTTGAACGCTTCGGCTTCCTCAGCCGTCCACTTTTCCGCATCGCGGTGCACGGTGGCCAGCACGCTGGCGGCCTGTTCGCCGCCCATCACGCTGATCCGGCTGTTGGGCCACGTAAACAGAAAACGCGGGCTATAGGCCCGCCCGCACATGCCATAGTTGCCCGCGCCAAAGCTGCCGCCGATCAGCACCGTCAGCTTGGGCACGGTTGCCGTGGCGACGGCCGTGACCAGCTTGGCCCCGTGTTTGGCGATGCCTTCGGCTTCATACTTGCCGCCGACCATGAAGCCCGAAATGTTCTGCAGGAACAGCAGCGGAATCTTGCGCTGGCAGGCCAGTTCGATGAAGTGCGCGCCCTTCACGGCGCTTTCGGAAAACAGCACGCCATTGTTGGCCAGAATCGCCACCGGCATCCCCCAGATGTGGGCAAAGCCGCAAACCAGCGATGCGCCATAATGCGCCTTGAATTCGTGAAACTCACTGCCATCGACCAGCCGTGCGATCACTTCGTGAACGTCATAGGGCGCGCGCACGTCTTCCGGGACGATCGCGTAGAGGTCTTCGGCCGCATAAAGCGGCGCACGCGGTTCCTGCACGGTCAGGCCGTGGCGATGCGCCGGGCCAAGGTGCGAAACAATATCGCGCACGATGGTCAGCGCGTGTTCGTCGTTTTCAGCGAGGTGATCGACTACGCCCGATTTGCGCGCATGTAGATCGCCGCCGCCCAGATCCTCGGCGCTGATTTCCTCCCCCGTCGCGGCCTTCACCAGCGGCGGGCCGGCCAGAAAGATCGTGCCTTGCTCTCGCACGATCACGGTTTCGTCGCTCATCGCCGGGACATAGGCCCCGCCGGCGGTGCAACTGCCCATCACGCAGGCGATCTGGGCGATGCCCTTGGCGCTCATCTGCGCCTGGTTGAAGAAGATCCGCCCGAAATGATCCCGATCGGGAAACACTTCGCTCTGGTGGGGCAGGTTGGCCCCGCCGCTGTCGACCAGATAGATGCACGGCAGGTGGTTGGCCTCGGCAATTTCCTGTGCGCGCAAGTGCTTCTTCACGGTCATCGGGTAATATGTGCCGCCTTTGACCGTGGCATCGTTGGCCACGATCATGCACATCCGGCCCGAAACGCGGCCAATGGCGGTGATGATCCCCGCGCCGGGAATTTCTCCGCCATAGAGATCGCACGCCGCCAGCTGGCCGATTTCCAGCAAAGGCGATCCGGGATCGAGCAGGCGTTCGACCCGCTCCCGCGGAAGCAGCTTGCCCCGCGCTGTGTGTTTGGCGCGGGCGGTTTCACTGCCACCCAGTGCCGCTGCGGCCACGCGTTCGCGCAGTTCGGCGGCCAACGTTCGGTTATGCGCGCTGCGCGCCTGTGCCGTCGGATCTTCGGGGTTGAGGGTGCTGGGCAGCGTCGGCGCGCTCAAGGTTTTACCCCCGCAAAGGCTTTGGTGAAGAACGGCAGCACTTTTGATCCGAAGCGTTCGGGCACCTTGTTGCCATGGTCGCCCACGTAGAGATCGTAATCATGCGCCACGCCCAGCCGGGTCAGTTCATCGTGCATGCCCACCGCTTCGAACTGCACGAAATCGGTATCGCCGGTGTCGATCGCGATGCCTTTCATCGCTTTGAGTGCGGCGATGTATTGTGCGGCCATCGCCGCCGGGGCGTTGGCGGCCCACTGCGCCAGCACGAACGGCACTGGCTTGCCGTCCTTGGTGGCAAGGCGCGAATAGAACGGCGGTTTGGTGGGATCGGGCGACCATGCGGCCGCGACCGCAAAGTTGCCGATGGTGTTGAATTCACCCGCCAGCGCCTGATCCAGCGTGAGCGCTTCAAATTTCGGATCGGCGGTTTCGGGGCCGCGCGGGGTCAGGCAGCAGGGGTTCATGGCATAGAGCGCGCCGAACACATCGGGATGCTTCATCCCCAGTTTCAGCGTGCCATACCCGCCCATCGAATGGCCGGCCAGCCCGCGCGCCTCGCGCTTGGCGATGGTGCGGAAATGATGGTCGACATAACCGACCAGATCGCTGGCGATATAGTCCTCGAAATTGCCGATCGTGGGCGAATTGGAATACATTGATCCGCCGAACCGGGTGTGGCTATCGGGCACAACCACGATCATTTCCTGCGGCCCTTCGCCCGCGGCCTTGAGCGCTGCTTCGAACGGGACATAGCCCATGTAGCGATCCGCCGTGGCGGTGAAACCGTGCAGGAAATAGAGCACCGGATAGTGCCGCTTGGTCGCGCTGTCATAGCTCGGCGGCAGGATCACGTAGACGATGCGATCAGGCGAATTGCCTTCGAGGTTGCCTTCAATCGCGCGGCTGTGGACCACCAGTTTTTCGACCCGCGCCCACGCCGGGGCGGCGATCGCCGCGCCGATGGCCGCAGCGGCTAACGCCAGTTGCTTGAACAGGTTCATCAGTTCGCTCCGATCAGTTCGCGGCCGATAAGCATACGGCGGATTTCGTTGGTGCCGGCTCCGATATCGAGCAGCTTGGCGTCGCGCAGATAGCGTTCCACCGGCCAGTCCTTGGTGTAACCTGCACCGCCCAGCGCCTGCACGGCTTCACCCGCAACCCGGAATGCGTTTTCCGACGCCAGCAGGATCGCCCCGGCAGCGTCAAAGCGGGTGGTTTGCCCGGCATCGCAGGCGCGCGCCACGGCATAGACATAGGCCCGCGCCGATTGCAGCGCGACATACATATCCGCCACTTTGGCCTGCATCAGCTGGAAGGTGCCGATCGGCTTACCGAATTGCTGGCGTTCGCGCAGGTACGGGATCACCGTATCGAGGCAGGCCTGCATGATCCCCAATTGCAGCCCGGCCAAGACCACGCGTTCGTAATCCAGCCCGCTCATCAGCACGCCCACCCCGCCGTGCAGCGGGCCCATCACGTTGGTTTCGGGAACAAAGCAATCGTTGAACACCAGTTCGGCGGTGGGGCTGCCCCGCATCCCCAGCTTGTCGATCTTCTGGCCGATGCTGAACCCGGCGAAATCTTTCTCGATCAGGAAGGCGGTGATCCCGCGCGATGCCGCTTCGGGCGCGGTCTTGGCATAGACCACCAGCACATCGGCATAGGCGGCGTTGGTAATCCAGAACTTGGTGCCATTAAGCCGGAACCCACCCGGCACCGCATCGGCCCGCAGCTTCATCGAAACCACATCGGAACCCGCGCCCGCTTCGGACATTGCCAGGCTGCCGACGTGTGCGCCGCTGATCAGCCCGGGCAAATACTTCGCCTTCTGTTCCGCGCTGCCCCAGCGGCGAATCTGGTTGACGCACAAGTTCGAATGCGCGCCGTAGCTGAGGCCGATCGAGGCCGAGGCCCGGCTGACTTCTTCCACCGCGATCACGTGTTCAAGATAGCCCAGCCCCAGCCCGCCCCAGTCTTCCTCAACAGTGATGCCGTGCAGGCCCAGTTCACCCATTGCCGCCCACAATTCAGCACGCGGGAACCAGTCATCGGCATCGATCCGGGCGGCCAGCGGGGCGATCTTGTCGTCCGCAAAGCGGGCCGCGGCGTCGCGGATCATCAGGGCGCTGTCGGGCAGGGCAAAGTCAAAATCGGGCGTCGCGCGCATGGGGTCTCCTCTCAGGCGCAGCGGCATAGCAAGTGTGCGGCCTGGCGCAAAATGGTTACATCGGAAAGCACCCGGGCGGCGGCATCCGCTGCTCTGGCGCGGCCGCTGGGTGCGGGGTCAAAGGCCGGCACCTGCGGGCCAATCGGGCGCCGCGAGCCCCATGACCTTGAACAGTTGGCCCATCTGATCGTCGCCGACCAGTCGATCCAGCGCCCGCCTGATCGCGTTTGCTTGATCGGGCGCGGCCTTGGCCAGTGCTTGTGCGCGGGCGGTGATGCCAAGATCGCGCAGCCATGCCCCTTGCGGGCGTGTGCCCAGCCACTTGGCCCCGTGCGATTGCGCCAGTTGCGCCAATGTTGCGAAATCGACCAGCGCCGTCAGGTCGGCCGACCCGGGGTTGCTGAACGGATCGACTTTTTGGTGATTGCGGACCGCCTGCAAGGTCGACCCATCGCGCACCTCGCTATGGCCATAATCGATGAACAGCGCTGCGCCGCCCTGCGCGCACAGCCGGGTGGTAACTTCGTGAATGGTCGCCGCTGCGCCGGGGCAAGTTTCGATGATCGTGCCAATGGCGGCATCGCGGCGCGGTTCGGGTACCGCGGCGTCCATGGGTTGCTGCCCGGCAACGCAGGCAAAGCGCTCCCCTTCGGCCATCACCATGCGTTCGCGCCAACCTTCTGCGGTTTGGACCAGTTGGCGGACCGGCAGCGCATCAAGAAATTCGTTGCCGACGATCAGCACCGGCCCGTCGGTGGGCACACTCGACAAATCGTGGTGCCACTGTGCGTCGGGCACAGTGCGCTGCTGAACCGCCCGCAACGCCGGGGATGCTTCGATCAGGTGAACTTGCGGGACCAGTCCATGGCGCCGTGCGGCGCGCAGCGCGTCGGCCGTCAAAGTGCCGCGCCCGGGGCCAAGTTCAACGTAATGGATGGGCGCTGGCTGGCCGGCGCGCACCCAGATATCGGCCAGCCACAGCCCGACCAGTTCGCCGAACATCTGGCTGATTTCCGGGGCAGTGATGAAATCGCCCGCCTCGCCCAGTGGATCTTTCGCGGAATAATAGCGGGCATTGGCTTCGCCCATGTAGTGCATCAGGCTGATCGGGCCAGTGGCCGCGATCAGCCGGCGAAACATGGCGGCCAGCGTGTCGTGCGCCCCGGCTGCGGTCATTGCGGGGCGGGCACTGCGCCAAGCGGCGGACGCGACAGCGCGCGAATGATGAACGTCAACCCGATCAGCATCAGCGGCACAGTCAGCCACTGACCCATCGACATCCCGCTGCGGGCCGCGAAGTCCTGCAGCTGGGCATCCGGCTCCCGAAAGAATTCGACGACAAAGCGGCTCACGCCGATGCCCAGGGTAAACAACCCGCCCAGCAGCCCCGGCCGCCAGCGCGCCCCGGTGCACCAGAAGACCGGTAGCATGATCAGGATCATCAGCAGCCCTTCCAGCGCGGCTTCATACAATTGGCTGGGGTGCCGGGCCAGCGGCCCAGCGCTGGGAAAGACCATCGCCCACGGCACGTGCGGTCCGGCAACCCGGCCCCACAGCTCGCCGTTGACGAAGTTGGCCAGTCGTCCGAACAGCATTCCGAACGGCACACATACGGTGATGTAATCTGCCACCCGCAGAAAGTTGAGGCGGCCGCGCCATGCCACCCATGCCATTGCCAATACCACGCCGATCAGCCCGCCGTGAAAGCTCATCCCGCCGTTCCACAGTTGCACCAGTTCGCCGGGATGCGCCCACAAGCTGGGGATGCCGGTGTTGCCGCCAGTGTAGAACGTGGCATAGCCCAGCCGCCCGCCCAAGATGATCCCCAGCGTGCACCAGAAGAACAGATCGTCGGCGTGGTGCTGGCCCATCGGCGCGCCGGGGGCCTTGATCATACGGCTGAGATGCCAATACCCCAGCAGAATCCCGGCAAGGTAGGCCAACGAATACCACCGCAGCTGGAATTCGCCGATCGGGGTGTTGAAGGCGAAGAGATAGGTTTTCAGGCCAAGGTCGATCCAGTTGATCGGGGCGGGATCCGCCAGCGCGGCGAGCGATAGTGACAGCACGGTGCTTACCTCTTAAACAATCCGGACCAGACGGTGTCCTTGCGCCCTGCGACGCGCGATGCGGCGCCTTCTGGCATAGAGCAGGCCGGGTGACAAACCCGGTTCGATGGATGCGAAAACAGGGGCGCGTCCAACCACATGATGGGATGAAGGAATTCGCATGCCGAGTGAACTCGACAATGCCATGAACCAAGCTGTTGCCGCCTTGACCGCGCCGGGCGGCCCCCTTGAAACAGTGCCGTTCACCCGCGATGGCTGGACCGTGCCGATGATCAAGAATGCGCCGCCATCGCTGGCGCATTACATCGAACTGTATTGCACCCAGCATGGCGATGCCGAATTTCTGGTCGATGGCGATATCCGCCTGACGTTTGCGCAAGTCGGGCAGGCGGCGCGCCATGTGGCCGGTGGGCTGGTGGCCGGGCTGGGCGTGCAGAAGGGCGAACGCGTGGGGATTGCCGCGCGCAATTCGGCCAACTGGATCATCGCCTATCTCGGCGTGCTGATGGCCGGCGGGGTGGCGACGCTGCTCAATGGCTGGTGGACCGGCGAAGAACTGGCCGGCGGGATCGAACTGGCTGGGTGCCGGCTGGTGCTGGCCGATGCCCAGCGCGCGG
>JBDKLL010000196.1:0-24718 GCA_039795595.1 Pseudomonadota bacterium | reverse complement strand
TGCTGATTTCCGATTACATGGCCCGGCAGGTGCTGAACGCGGTGTTCCCGCTGCTCAAGGCCGAATGGCAGTTAAGCGACGGGCAACTGGGCCTGCTGTCGGGCGTGGTGGCGATCATGGTTGGCGTGCTGACGTTCCCGTTGTCGATCGCGGCGGACCGTTGGGGACGGGTGCGCAGCCTGACGGTGATGGCGATCCTGTGGAGCCTGGCCACGTTGCTCTGCGCCGCGGCGCAAAGTTTCCCAACGATGCTGATCGGCCGGGCGCTCGTCGGGGTGGGCGAAGCGGCTTATGGCAGCGTGGGCATTGCGGTGGTGATTTCGGTGTTTCCCGCACGGATGAGGGCAACGCTCTCGGCGGCATTCATGGCCGGCGGGCTGTTTGGCCAAGTGCTGGGCGTGGCGATCGGCGGGGTGATTGCGGCCAGCCACGGCTGGCGCGTGGCCTTTGCGGTCATCGGGCTGACCGGGCTGGCGCTGGGCGTGCTTTACCCGGTGATCGTGCGCGAACGGCGGATGCGGGCGCTGGCAGGAAACGTTGCCGCCGCGTCGGACGGTCAGGCCACAGTGCCATCGCTGCGCGCGCTGGTCGGCAATCGTTCGGTGCGGCTGGCTTATGCCGCCAGTGGGCTGCAACTGTTTGCGGCAGGGGCCTTGCCGGCGTGGCTGCCGAGCTATTTCAACCGGTATTACCATCTGCCGGTGGATCAGGCCGCTTCGCTGGCGGCGGTGTTCCTGCTGATCAGTGGCAGCGGCATGATCCTGTGCGGGATGGTGAGCGACCGGCGCGCGCGCGGACGCCCCGAAGCCAAGATCACGCTGGCGATCGGTTATGCGCTGGGTGCGGCGGTGGCGCTGACGCTGGCGCTGATGTTGCCGCCGGGGCCGGGGCAGCTGGCGCTGCTGGGCGTGGCGATGTTTCTGGTGGCGGGAACGGTCGGTCCGGTCGGGGCGATGGTGGCCAACCTGACCCCGCTGGCGTTGCACGGTTCGGCGTTCGCCACGCTGACATTGGCCAACAACCTGTTGGGCCTTGCGCCGGGACCGATCCTGACCGGGCGGACAGCCGACCTGATCGGGCTGGCCGATGCCTTTCGCCTGCTGCCGGTGCCGTGCGTTCTGGCGGCGGTGGCCTTTGCCGCGATGCGCCGCAGTTATCTGGCAGACGCAGCGGCGGTTTAGCCGGGCAGGCCGCCGGTCTGGCGCAGCGCTTCGCCCAGCGCGAGCGCGGCCGACGTGGCCAGGTTCATCGACCGCACGTGCGGGCGCATCGGCAGGCGCAACTGCACGTCGCACGCTGCTGCAACCGCTGCCGGCACGCCTGCGCTTTCCTTGCCGAACAGCAGCACGTCATCGCGGTTGAACGCAAAGTCATAGGGCGATTGCGTGCCCTTGGTGCTGAACAGCACCAGCCGCGGCGGGGCAACGGCGGCTTGAAACGCGGCGAAGCTGGCATGGCGGTTAACCGCAACGTGATCGATGTAATCCATCGCGGTGCGCCGCACGCGCTTGTCATCCCAGGCAAAGCCGAGCGGTTCGATGAGTTCGATCGCCGCACCCAGACACGCGCCAAGGCGCAGGACCGCGCCGACGTTGCCGGCAATTTCGGGTTCGAACAGGGCGATGCGCATGCGCGCCACTTGGCCCGGCCGGGCCGCGCTGGCAAGCGCGATCAGTTGGCCCAGTAAATGTATTCCTGATCCTTACGCCACGGCGCGTTGAGCGGAACGTCGATGCGGATCGGCCCTTCGAGCAGGCCCGGCCACATCGGTTTGGGCAGGCCCGCGTTCTGCGCTTCGATCAGGTGCCGCAGTTCCGCCACGCGCGCCGGCTGCTGATCGGCCAGATTGACCCGTTCGGTCGGGTCGGCCTTGAGATTGAACAGCCAGACCTTGTTCGGGCGCTTGGATACCTGCAGCTTCCAGTCCCCATCGCGCACGACCCGGTAATCGCCCGATCGCCAGAACGTGCGCGTGCGCCGCGCGTGGGGATCGAGCAGGTTGATGCTGTCGAGCGTGCGATCGGTGGGCAACGGGGCCTTGGCGGCGCCAAGGATCGTGGCAAACAGATCGAGGTGCTGCGCGGTATCGGTGCGGCGGGTTCCGGGGGCGATCACCCCGGGCCAGCGCATCATCAGCGGGACGTGGATCCCGCCTTCGAAAAACGTGCCCTTGAACCCACGATAGGGGGCGTTGCTATCGGGAATGCCGGTGTACCACGCCCCGCCATTATCGCTGGTAAAGATCACCAGCGTGTTCTGGTCCAGCCCGGTGTCCTTCAGCTTGCGCAACACATCGCCAATCCGGCGATCCAACTGGCGGATCATCGCGCCATAGACCCGCTGGGTATGGTCCTTGATCTGCGGCAGGGCATCGTAATCGGATTTCAGCGCCTGCAGCGGCGTGTGCGGCGCGTTGTACGCGAGGTAGAGGAAGAATGGGCGGTTGCGGTTCGCATCGATCGCGGCCAGCGCGTTGTCGGTGAAGTAATCGGTCAGGTGGCCTTTGGGTTCGAACCGGGTTTCGTTGCCCCAATGCACCGAATAGGGCAGGTTGGCCCACAGAAACCGGTCGATCGGGTCCCACGGCAGCTTGGCGTTGACCACCTGCGGATCGTGTTCGGCCATGTACATGCCGCCACCGGCGCGCAGTCCCAAACTTTCGTCAAACCCCTGTTGGGTCGGCCGCATCGGTTCGGATTCGCCCAGATGCCATTTGCCGATGTGGATCGTGTGATACCCGCTGGCCTTGAGCACTTCGGGGATCATGATCTCGTCATGCGGTACGCCCATATCGGCATAGGCGGGCAGATCGTGGTTCAGTTCGCGGTGATAGATCGTGGGCAGCGGGGAATCTTCGCCCGCGGCGGCAAGGCTGGATGCGAAAGCACCGGGGACAGCGGTAAATTCGAACCCGAAGCGGGTGGGGTAACGCCCGGTCATCAGCGCGGCCCGCGATGGCGAACATGTGGCGTTCGCGGCATAACCATTGGCGAAGTTCACCCCCTGTCGGGCGATTGAATCAATGTTCGGGGTTGGTACGGCCCCGTGCGCCACTCCGCCGCCGTTCAGAGTTATATCGTTGATCCCCATATCGTCGGCCACGATCAGCACGATGTTGGGTGGGCGCTTGGCTCCGGCTGGTGGGGCCACGGCTGGTCCCTGTGCCCAATGCACGGGGTGATAGGCCCCGATCGGTTCGCGCAGCCGGGCGATCAGGCCGGGCAGATACAGCTTGTGTTGCTGAAACGCGGCGTAGCCGATCGCGATTGCGCCCAGGGTCAGGCCCAGCAGGATGCGCTTGTTCATTGCAAATTCCCCAATCGGCGGCAGCCTTTGGCCACGGGATTGCCCGACGTGATCAATTAATTGACATTAATAGTGCCAAAACACATTTGCAATGCTCAATCAGCCTTGCCTCCGCCGTGATTTGCCGCGAAGGATAAGCTTATGGATGCTGAACAATCCTTGCGTGCGCAATCTGCTTCCGACGTGGTGGCCGATGGTCGTCGCGCGCGCAGTCGTTCCAGTCGCACCAAGATCGTTGAAGCGCTCTTGGAACTGGTGGGCAAGGGCGAAGTTGCCCCCAGTGCGGCCCGTGTTGCCGAAGTGGCGAAAGTAGGGTTGCGTTCGGTGTTCCGCCATTTTGCGGATATGGATGCGCTCTACAGTGAGATGAGCGACCAGATCGAGGCGCAAGTCCTGCCGATCATCGCGCAAGAACCGGTCGGGACGACGTGGAAAGAAAAGCTGTTCGATATTGCCGATCGCCGCGCCACGGTTTTCGAAGCGATCATGCCCTATCGTATTTCAGCCAGTATCAAGCGGTTCCAATCGCCGTTCCTGATGCAGGGTTATCGCCGCATGGTTCGGATGGAAACCGATATGATTGCCCCGCACCTGCCGCCTGCAGTTAAAACCGATCGGATTGCGGCGCATGGGCTGAACGTCATCTTGGGGTTCCAGACCTGGCGCTTGTTGCGTCACGATCATGAACTGCCGGTTGAAGAGGCCGCTGCCGTGGTTCGCCGGCTGTTGACCGATGCGCTGGCCGCGTTGCCGGACGCATGACCATCCGGTTTGTCGCTGTGTTGGCGGTTCTGATGACTGCGGCACTGGCTGCGTGCCACGATCAAGGTTCCGCCAATTCCCCCCAGCACGCGTCAGCACCGACCTGTCAGGGGCGGACCGACAATGCGATGGTGTGGGTGCCGGGCGGATCGTTCACGATGGGGGATGATCCGCGCTATGTTGAAGAAGGCCCGCCGCGCAGGGTTGCGGTGCCGGGCTTCTGGATCGATCCGCATGAAGTGACCAATGCCCAGTTCGCCGCATTCGTGAAGGCCACCGGGTACAAGACGCTGGCCGAACGCACCCCGCCGCAATTGCCGGGCGCGCCGCCGGAAATGCGGGTGCCCGGATCGGCGGTGTTCAATGTGCCAACGGCGGATAATCCGGCGTGGTGGCGCTGGGTGGTGGGGGCTGCGTGGCGTCATCCGTCTGGTCCGGCTTACAGCATCGCGGGCAAACCCAACGATCCAGTGGTCCAGATCGCCTATCAGGATGCGCAGGCTTATGCCGCGTGGGCGGGCAAGCAATTGCCCAGCGAAGCCCAGTGGGAATATGCCGCCCGCGCCGGTGGTGCTGCTGCGCCCGAACCGGTTGACGCCGCGGGCCATCCACAAGCCAATTATTATCAGGGCGTGTTCCCGGTGAAGAACCTTGGCACCGATGGGTATCTTGGCCGGGCGCCGGTGGGCTGCTTCAAGCCGAATGGCTTTGGCCTTTACGATATGATCGGCAACGTCTGGGAATGGACCAGCACCAGCGGCCAGCGGGCCGACGCGGCTGAACCGGTGAACGTGATCAAGGGCGGGTCGTTCCTCTGTGCGGCCAACTATTGCGCGCGTTACCGTGCTGCCGCCCGCCAGTTTCAGGAACGTGGGCTGGGCACCGATCACATCGGTTTTCGCCTGATCGATACCCACCGGCCCGCGCCAACGCCGGCTGGTTCAGCCAATTGACCGCTCAGACTTAATATGACACGTATAGTGCCAATAATTGATCGACCGGTATTCTGGCCGGCATGGAGATGCCCTTGAAAGTCTTGCGTACCCCCGATGCGGCGTTTGCCGGGATCGATGATTTTCCGTTTGCCCCGCAGTATGCCGAAATCGTCGATGCGCAGGACCAAACACCCCTGCGTGTGCATTACGTGGACGAAGGGCCGCGCGATGCGCCGGTGGTGCTGATGATGCACGGCGAACCATCGTGGAGTTATCTGTACCGGCACATGATCGGCCCAGTGGCGGCAGCAGGATTGCGGGTGGTGGCACCCGATCTGATTGGCTTTGGCCGGTCCGATAAGCCAGCGCGCAAAAGCGATTACAGCTATGCCCGGCACGTTGCGTGGATGCGCAGCTGGATCGAACAACTCGATCTGCGCCGGATTACGCTGGTCTGTCAGGATTGGGGTTCGCTCGTCGGCCTGCGGCTGGTCGCGGAAATGCCCGATCGGTTTGCCGGAGTGGTGCTGTCCAATGGCGGGTTGCCCGAAGGGGGTGAACCGCCGCGCGCGTTTGCGATCTGGCGGGCGTTTTCGAAGTACAGTCCGCTGTTCCCGATTGGAAAAATCGTCAATGCCGGGACCAAGCGCCAGCTGACCCCCGCCGAAATCGCGGCTTATGATGCGCCGTTTCCGGGGCGCAAGTACAAGGCCGGGGCGCGGATCTTTCCATCGTTCGTGCCGTTTGAAAACAACGTGGCGATTCCCGATCAGCGCAAAGCTTGGGCGGTGTTCGAACAGTGGGACAAGCCGTTCCTATGTTGTTTTTCCGATGGCGATCCGGTGACCCGCGGCGGCGAAGGCCGGTTTATCGGACGCGTGCCGGGCACCGCGGGGCAACCGCATACGACCTTGCATGGCGGACACTTCGTGCAGGAAGATGATCCGCAGGGCTTTGTGCAATGCATTCTGGAGGTGGCCGGGAAATGACTCTTGCCGTTGATCTGTATTGGTCGTTCCGTTCGCCTTACAGCTATTTTGTGACCAAGCGGATGGTCGCGCTGGAACGGGACTATGACGTGCAATGCAACGTCCGCGTGGTTTATCCGATCGCGGTCCGCCAGCCCGAGTTTTTCGATAACAATGATCCGCTCTGGGTGCAGTATTTCATGCGCGACATTTTCCGCTGCGCGCAGTTCCTTGATCTGCCGTTTGGCTGGGCCAGCCCGGACCCGGTGGTGATGGACATGGCCACTCGCAAATACCCCAAGGAACAGCCCTATATCTACCGCCTGACCCAACTGGGGCAGGCCGCCACCGAAGCGGGCAAGGGCTTGGCGTTTCTTGATGAAGTCAGTTCGCTGATCTGGGGCGGGGCGGTGCGCGGTTGGCACGAGGGCGATCATCTGGCCCGCGCCACCGAACGCGCTGGGCTGGATCTGGCCACGCTGGATCGCCTGATCGCGGACGATTCCGATCATTATGACAGCGCGATCAAGGCCAGCCAGGATGCCCAGCGCGAAGGGGGCCATTATGGCGTGCCGTTGATGGTGTTCGATGGCGAACCGTTCTTCGGGCAGGACCGGTTTGATCAACTGGTCTGGCGGTTGCAGCAAAAAGGGCTGCGCCCGCGCTAAGCCTTGGGTTTGCGGCCTTGCCGGGCTGCTTTGCGCCACCACACTAGCCCGCCTATCGCGGCCAGCAGGCCGGCGAGATAGGGCAGCAACGCCAGCAATCGCGGCAGCAACAGCGTGTGCAAGGCATTGGCGAAGATCTGTTTCGGCGCGCTATACCCCGGCGGCATCGGGAGCACCCCGTTGGCCTTGGCAAAGGCCGCGTAATCGGCCTGCATCTGGGCAAAACGCTGCGGCTGGGCGGCGGACAAATCGGCCACTTCACCCGGATCGGAAACGATGTTGAACAAATGCCAGCCGCCATCGCCATAGGGCGGCAGGTTCTTGACCAGCTTGTAATCGCCCTTGAACAGCACGGCATTGCCAGACAGCTCGTAACCCAGCGGCTGGTCCGCCGGGTGGACTGCCGGTGCAGACCCGGTCAGCATCGGGGCAAGGTTCATCCCGATCATCGGTTCGACCCGGCGCCCGGCAAAGTTGCCATGTTGCGGGGCCACGCCTGCCAGTTGCAGGAGCGTTGGCGCAAGGTCGGTGACATGGGCAAACCCACCCGCCACCGTGCCACTGCGGATCGCCGGATTGCCCGGCCAAGCCATGATCAGCGGCACTCGCAACCCGCCTTCGCTGGCGGTGAACTTGTAGCCATTAAGCGGTGCGGATGCGGCGCTGGCATAGCCGGCACCAATCGCGGTCAATGATCCCGGGCGGCCCTGCTGGGCGGTGCTTTGATCGTAATAAGCCCGGGCGTTGATTGTGCTGAGAAAGTTCAGCCCCATCGGATCGGTCGCTTCCGCGCCATTGTCTGAAAGGAACACGAAGATCGTGTTATCATAGGCCCCGATCGTTTTGAGGTGCGCGATCAATCGGCCAACTTCGCGGTCCATCGCGGTGGCCATTGCGCCATAGGCTGCCATCGCACCTGCCCGCTGACGGCGTTCGGCGGGAGACAGGCTGGCCCAATCGGCGGTGGTTGGCATCGTCACCATCGGCATGCCCGCCGGCATTACCCCGCGCGCGATCGCCCCGGCCCGGCGGGCGTTGCGCAGCGCGGTCCAGCCGGCGGCATAGCGCCCGGCATAAGCAGCGATATCGGCATCGCTGGCCTGAATCGGAATGTGGTTGGCAAGGAAGTTGACCGAGGCGAAGAACGGTTTGCCGCTGGCCCGATCGGCATCGATGTATGCGATCATCCGATCGACCAGCAGGGTTGAAGAATAGAACCGTTTGGGCAGCTGTGCCGGGCGGCCATCTTCGGTCCAGTCGGCGCGCTCGTAGAGCAGCAGGTTCGGCTTGTTTTCGAAATTGTCCGCGCCCGATTGGGATAACGCCAGCGCATGATCATACCCACGCGCAGTGGGCAGCGTATCGGGGGTATGGCCAAGGTGCCACTTGCCGGTCAGGTAGGTGCGATAACCGGCCCCGCGCAGTTGATCCGCAATCGTCACAACGCGGTTGTTGAGATGCGATTCATAGCCCGGCTTGCCCAAGTGTTCGGGCGGGATCGTTTCGGGCATGTTGCCCAGCCCGGCGCGGTGGTTGATCACCCCGGTTTGCAACATTGCGCGGGTGGGCGAACAACTGCCGGCCACGTGAAAGTTCGAAAAACGGACCCCGCGCGCCGCCAGCGCATCGATATTCGGCGTGGCGATTTCGCTGCCGAACGCGCCAACATCGGTAAAGCCCCAGTCATCGGCCAGCAGGATCACGATATTCGGGCGCGCGGCCGGAGCAGGCTTGGCTTCGCCGGGGGCCGGTGCGGCCAGTGCCAGCGTGGCCGCTGCCCCCAGTGCGGCGATCAGGCGTTTCATCTGGCGGCCCCTTGCAGCGGGGCAAGGCACCCGGCCTGAGCGAGCAGCGGATCAAGCCGGCGGCGGGCTTCAGGCGGCAGTGCGGTATAGCGCGCGCGCAGATCGGCCAGGCACTTGAGCTGATACTTGAACACGCCTTGGCTATAGGGCAGACCCCGCGCGGTGATGCTGAAGGTGGTTTCACCCGCGGCGATCGCAGCCGCGTTGGCCAGCAGGAACGGCAGGTAGATTTCGCCGATCTGGCCCAGCAATACCCCGATGATCGGCGCAAACGATGCGTCCGCGGCGTCCCATTCGCCTTCAATGCCTGACATGTCATCGATGTGCAGCAACCAGCGCAAGCTGTAGGGATAGTCACGCCGCAGCATGGCTTCGGGCGTAGGGTCCACCCCAAGCTGCGACAATTGGCCGTAAAGCCCGAATTCGGCGATGCTGGGGCGGGTTCCGAAGAAGCAGTGCCGATCGACCACATGGGCTTCGAGCGCGGCCAGCAGATCGCGGGTTGCGCTTTCGATCAGCGGGAAGTTTTCGCGGGTGCAGCCAACGATGCCCATCCGCCCCACCTGCCGGGCGCGAAAGGCTTCGGCCTGTGCCTGACTGGTGGCCAGCCCGCCGCCTTTCAGCGCATCGAACGCGAGCCAGCGGCTCATCTGCACCTGATCGATGGTTTCCAGCCAGCGATAACCGAACATCGCCTTGGTCACCCATTCGTCGGCAAAGTCTTCGATCAGGTGCGCCAGAAACGCCTGTGCTGGATCGGTGGGGATCACCGAGCGTTCGGGATGGCGCGCTTCAAGGTCATAAATCAGCGGGGTGGAATCATTATCGAACGTGCCATCGGGGTATTGCAGCACCGGGATTACCGGTGCCTTCACGTGCCCCAAGGCATCCCGCGCATCCACGCCATGCACCCAAAGGTGGGCGATCCGGCGATACCGCATTACCGCCCGCAATTTGAGCGAATAAGGGGATCCCAGCGCGCCGTTGATTTTGTAGCTACCCATTCCCGCCGCCTTTCGTTGCTTTTCAATCATGCCGCAATATTATGGCATGATCAATGCCATAATATTGCGGGCGGGGCTGATCAGGCGCAGATATTGCGGAGCCGCGGCAGGGCACCGGCGATCGAACAGGGTTTGTGGCGGCTGTCGAATTCCAGTTCAAGCAGCCCGTCCCACGCATCGCGGCACGCCCCGGTTGATCCGGGGATGCAGAAGATGAAGCTGTCACCCGCTTGCCCGGCAAAGGCGCGCGATTGCATGGCGGCCACGCTCACAGTCTGCAGGCTCTTGTGCTGAAAGGCGATGGCGAACCCATCCATTTCGCGGCGCAGTAGCGGTTTGACGGCTTCGGGGGTGTTATCACGCGGGGAAAAGCCGGTGCCGCCGGTGGTCAATATGATTTCGATCGCGGGATCGGCGATCCAGCCGTGCAGCACAGCCTGGATCGCGGCGATATCATCGGTCACGATCTGGCGGTCGCACAGTCGGTGGCCGGCGGCTGTGGCGCGATCGGCCAGCAGCGCGCCCGATGTATCGGTTGCCAGCGTGCGGGTATCGGAAATCGTCAGCACCGCGATGTTCAGCGGATAGAACACTGCCGTTTCGTCAATTCCAGCCACAGCCGCCTCCGCCGATGATCCCTGCGGGTGCTATTGCCCGGAACTGCCGATCAGGCGCAAGTGATACTCGGTGCTGCCCAGCATTGTTTCAACCGCCAGAATCCGTTTCAGGTAATGGCCGACCGGCAATTCATCGGTCATCCCGATGCCGCCGTGGATCTGCACCGCGCTTTCGCCAATGCTGCGTCCCAGCCGTCCGGCCTGCGCTTTGAGCAACGCGATATCGCGCGCTGCCGCTGCGCCGGTTTCGGCCAGTGCGGTGGTGTAAAGCAGCAGCGCATGGGCCTTGGTATAGGCGATCTTCATATCGGCCAACCGGTGCGCGATGACCTGAAATGCGCCGATCGGGGTGCCGAACTGCTTGCGCGTGCCGGCATAGGCGCTGGTCATTTCCAGCAAGGCGGCCATGGCCCCCACCGCTTCGGCGCAAAGCGCCAGCGTGGCGGTGGCGATGATCTGTTGCAGTGGCTCTGCCGCATCGGCGCAGAGCACATCGGCCGGGGCCACAGCCACGTCGGCAAAGCGCACAGTGGCGGCGCGGCGGCCGTCGATCATGGTGTAATCGGCAATGGTGACGCCGCTGGCCGTGGGATCAACCTTGACCAGCGCCAGCCGATCACCCGCGCGCGCCGAAACGATCAGGGCCTTGGCTTCGGCCCCGGCCAACACCAGCCGCTTTTCCCCGGTCAACTGCAGGGTGCCGGCAGTATCGTGCAGGGTAGTTTGCAGCAGGCTGGGAGTGCCGATCCCGTGGCGTTCCTCGTGTGCCAGGGCGACCAGCGCGGTTCCGGCAATCACCGCATCCAGCAACGGGCGCACCGCATCGCCGCCCAGTGCCAGCGCGCCGCCGCCCAGCACGATCGATCCGGCATAAGGTTCAACCACCAGATGCCGGCCCAGCAGTTCGCTGATTGCCACCAGATCGCTGGCCGATCCGCCCAGCCCGCCGTTGCGTTCGGCAAAGGGCAGGGCCAGTAGGCCCATTTCGCCAAGCTGGTTCCAGATCAGCGCCGAATGGGCATGATCGCCGCGCACGATCGCCTTGCGCTGCTCAAACGTGTAACCCTGTGCCAGCAGCTTGCCGAGGCTATCGCGCAGCATTTCCTGTTCGGCGGTAAAGGTGAAATCCATCGTCAGGCCCTCGGTTCAGGCGGTGGGGAGAGTGCGAGCGATCAGGTCGCGCTGGACTTCATTGGTCCCGGCGTAGATCGTGGTGGCCCGCGAATTGAGGTAATAGGGCATCGCCACCAGTTCGAGGTCGCTGCCCAGCGGAGCGACGTTCGATCCCACGGTCAATGCTTCGTGTTGGAGCGGCAAGGCTTCAACCCCGGCAACGCGGGTCATTACCACCGAAATGCGCTGGGTCAGTTCTGAAGAAATGACCTTGTTCATCGACGGTATCGATGGATCGGCCGCCATCGGATGGCGGCTGATCACCAGTTTTTCAAAGGCCGCATAAGCCGCCACTTCGGCTTCGAGTTCGCCCAGATCGCGCTGGAACACCGGATCGTCCAGCAGGGTGCCGCCGTGGGGCGAAGGCGCGCCCGAAGCGGCCGCCCGGATCGTTTCGAGCCGCCGGTACATCGCCGGGCTGTTGGCCGATCCGCCGCGTTCGTGCTTGAGCAGCGCCTTGGCCACGCTCCACCCATCGTTTTCCGCACCGACCCGCGCCGATTGCGGCACGCGGACGTTATCGAAAAACACCTCGCACTGTTCAGGGATGCCATCCAGTCCGATGATCGGGCGGATTTCCATGCCCGGGTAATCGACCCGATCGAGCAGCAGAAACGAAATGCCCTGCTGTTTCTTGCCATCGGTGCTGGTGCGCACCAGCATGAACATCCGGTTGGCCTTGTGCGCCAGCGTGGTCCAGATTTTCTGGCCGTTGATGATGTAATCATCGCCATCGGCCACGGCGCTGCATTGCAGCGCGGCAAGATCCGATCCGGCACCGGGTTCGGAATAGCCCTGGGTCCAGTAATCCTCGCCGGCAAGGATCCCCGGCAGGTACTTGGCTTTCTGCTCTTCGCTGCCCAGTTCCATCAGCAGCGGGCCAACCATCTGCAAGCCATTGGGCAACAGCGGCGGCAGATCGCACCTCCAGTATTCTTCGGCAAAGATGTAGCGTTGCTCCACCGACCAGCCGGTGCCGCCATACTGCTTGGGCCAAGCTGGGGCCGCCCAGCCGCGCGCGTGAAGGAGCTTGTGCCACGCCATCACCGCTTCGAATGGCGCGAAGACGCTGGTGGTCTTGCGGCCGGCCTCGCGGATTTCGGGGGTGGGGGCAGTGTCGAGGAATTCGGCCACTTCGCGGCGAAAGGCTTCGAGTTCGGGGCTGAAGGCAATGTCCATGGGTGTGGGCCTTATTTCTGCTTGCCGGTAAAGGCAGCGATGCGTTCGTGCATATCCGGGCCGTGGCCTTCGCACTCCATCACTTCCCACTGCAGCCCGGCATCGAGGTGCATCGCATCGGTGGTATCCAGCAGGCGCTTGTTGGCGCGGTGGCTGAACGGCGAATTGGCGGTGATGCGGCGGGCCAGCGCGGCGATTTCGGCGTCGAAATCGGCGGCGGGCACGGCATATTCGGCCAGCCCGATCCGCACGGCTTCGGCGGCATCGATCATGTCGGCGGTGAACATCAGGCGTTTGGCCGTGGCGATCCCCACCCGGCGCGGCAACCGCTGGCTCATCCCCCAGATCGGGGTCAGCGCCCATTTGGCGTGGGTGTCACCGAACCGGGCGTTATCCGCCGCGACGATGAAATCGCACGCCAGCGCCACTTCCAGCGCGCCGGTGTAGCAATGGCCGTGGACCGCCGCGACCACCGGTTGGGGCAGCTTTTCCAGCAGGCGCAAGGTTTCGCTGTGCCACCCGCGCGAAGGAACTTCTTCGCCGGTGGCAATATCGCCAAGGTCATGCCCCGCAGAGAAACACTTGCCCGCCCCGCGCAGCACCACGCAGCCGATCGCGGCATCGTGGCGCAAGGCTTCAACATGGGTGCGCAGTTCACGAAACACGCCCACGGTCAGCGCGTTGAGCTTATCCGGGCGATTGAGCGTCAGCGTTGCCACGCCGTCAGCATCGGTTCGTTCGACCAAACTGGCCATTGCGCCTCTCCTGATATGGCATCGGGTGCGAATCCCGTGCGGTTTAATCGCTTGGTTAAACTGCGTGGATGGACTTGGCCAGTCCCGAATGGCGGCGCAGCACCGCGCTGGATTGATGTAGAGATACTGTCAATTGGATTGACAAGTATCAGCGCGGACCTAAGATGCGGCAAACACCATAAGGGCCGCGTTTAAGCGGTGAGAGAGGGCAATCCGTGCTGCATGGCCGCAACATCTTGCTGACGGGCGCATCATCGGGCGTCGGGCGGCACTTGGCTTTGATGCTGGCCGGGCAGGGCGCGCACGTGATCTGTTGTGCGCGGCGCACCGCCGATCTGGCCACGCTGGTGGCGGAAATCGCTGCCACCGGCGGACAAGCTACTGCTCAGCTGTGCGACGTGGCCGATGCGGCATCGATCGTCGCGGCGTTCGATGCTGGCGAAGCGGCGGCCGGTCCGATCGATTCGGTGATCGTCAATGCCGGGATCAACCATGCTGGTCCGGCGGCCAAGCTTTCGGTTGAAGCGCTGGATCAGATCATGGCCGTGAACTTGCGCGGCGCGTTCCTGACCGCGCGCGAAGGTGCCCGCCGGATGATCGCCAGTGGCCCGCCTCAGCCGGATCGTCCGCGCCGGGTGGTGTTCATCGCCTCGATCCTGGGCAAGCGCGCGCAAGCCGGAGCGGCAGCCTATTCGGCCACGAAAGCCGGGGTGGTGATGCTGGCCAAGTCGCTGGCGCTGGAATGGGCGCGGCACGAAATCAACGTTAACGCGATCCTGCCCGGTTATATGCCCACCGATATCGTGGCCGATTGGTTCGCCAGCGATGCCGGCAAGGCGCAAGTCGAAGGCTGGCCGCGCAAGCGGTTGATGCCGGTTGAGGATCTTGATCCGGCGCTGCTGTTCCTGCTGTCGGCGCAGGCGCGGTCGGTTTCGGGCAGCGAACTGACGGTTGATGATACGCAGGCCCTGGCCTGATGCGAACGGAGCCGCAGCTATGACCACCACCACCGCAGCCCGGCCGATCATCGGGGTCCATCACGCGGCCTATCGGTGCCGTGATGCGGCGCAAACGATCTGGTTCTATTCCGATGTGCTGGGGTTGGTCGACAAGACCGGGATCGTGCTGGAAGAAGTGACCGGAACCGGCGCAGACGATCCCTACCTGCACTTGTTTTTCCGCATGGCCAACGGCGAATATCTGGCGTTTTTCGATGCCCCGGGATCGGCCGATCCCGATTGGTTCCAGCGCAAGGAAAGCTTCGATATGCATTGGGCGTTCGAAGTGGCTTGCGAAGCCGATCTGCTGGCGATGCAGGCGCGGATCAAAAGCTTCGGGGTAAGCGCAGTGGGGCCGGTTGATCACGGTTTTGTGAAATCGATTTATATGTATGATCCCAATGGGATACAGGTTGAACTTGCGATCCGCACTGCGGATCACGATGCCATGCTGGATGAAGCGGCCGCTGGTTTCGATGCTATGCTGGCCCAGTGGACGGCCCGGACCCGACCTGCCAAGATCGCCAAATTCGGGGCAGAGGCGCTGGATCGCCGCAGCCGCCAAACCCCTGCAGCCTGAGGAGCAGCCATGAATTACGAACGCATCCCTTATCTGGTCCTGTTCAGCGAAAAGAGCGCGTTCAAGGACACGTATGGCGGCGAAATCGGCAAAGTTGCGGTGGAATGCCACCTGCTCAAGCCCGAGGAGCCGTGCGACAGCGTGGTGATTTTCTCGCACCCGATCGGCGGCGGGGCCTATCTGCCGCTGGTCAGCACGATCGCGAAGATGGGCATCCCGACGATCTACTGCAATCCGCGCTATCGCGGCAACGATACCGCGCTGATCATGGAGCGCGCGGCGATGGATCTGGCCGCTTGCGTCCGCGATGCCAAAGAACGGCTGGGTTACAAGAAGGTCTATCTGGGTGGCTGGTCGGGCGGTGGTTCGCTGTCGATGTTCTATCAGGCCGAAGCGCAGGATCCGCGGGTAACGCACACCCCGGCCGGCGATCCCTATGATCTTACCGCGGCCAACCTCATTCCGGCCGATGGCGTGTTGCTGCTGGCTGCGCACCTTTCGCGCAACCTGACGCTAACCGAATGGATGGACCCTTCGATCGAGGATGAAAGCCGCCCGTGGGATCGCAACCCGGCGTGGAACCTCTACGATCCGAACGGGCCCAAGCCGCCGTTCTCGGCCGAGTTTGTGGCTGAGTTCCGGCAGCGCCAGATCGCCCGCAATCGCCGCATCACCAAGTGGGTGAAAGAGCAGTTGGCCGACCTGAAGGCCAAGGGGCTGGAAAACCACGAACGCTGTTTCACCGTGCAGGGCACGATGGCCGATCCGCGCTGGGTTGACCCGGCGGTTGATCCCAACGAACGCCAGCCCAACCATTGCATGCTGGGCGATCCGTTCGTGGTGAACGATGGGCCGGTCGGACTGGCGCGGTTCACCACATTGCGGTCGTGGCTGTCGCAGTGGTCATATGACGATTCCAACGCCGATGGCCTGAAATGCGCTGCGCGAATTTCCTGCCCGATGCTGGTGATCGAAAACGGTGCGGATGATGCCTGCACCCCCAGCCATGCCGCGCGCTTGATGGCCGCGGCCAGCCAGTGCGAGATCGAGCATACCGTGATCAAGGGGGCCAACCACTATTACTTTGGCCAACAGGAACTGGCGGATTACGCTGCCACGGTGGTAAAAGACTGGGTCTTGAACCAAGGATAAGCCGTGCCAGAACCCAAGTCTCGCCACGTTGCATTCGTCGAAGTTGGCCCGCGCGATGGCTTGCAGAACGAAGCCAAACTGATTGCCACGGCCGATAAGGTCGAATTGATCCGCCGTGCCATCGCTGCCGGTGCGCGGCGGATCGAAGTGGCTAGTTTCGTCAATCCCAAACGCGTGCCGCAAATGGCCGATGCCGAAGCCGTGGTAGCCGCATTGGGCCAGCCGGCGGGCGTTACGCGGATCGGGCTGGTGCTGAACGAACGCGGGGCCGAACGGGCGCTGGCCGCGGGCCTCGATCAGCTTGGCGCGGTGGCGATTGCTTCTGATCCATTCGGGATCCGCAATCAGGGGCAGGACAGCGCACAATCGGTAGAAGTGGTGCAGCGGATCATCGCGCTGGCCAAGGCCGCCGGGCGGACCGCGCAAGTGACCATCGCGGTGGCGTTCGGCTGCCCGTTCGGGGGCGAAGTCGATCCCGCGCACGTGGTAGCCATGGCCGCGCGGCTGGCCCAAGCCGGGCCGGTGGAAGTGGCGCTGGCCGATACGATCGGGGTGGCGGTGCCGGCGCAAGTTTCGGCGCTGGTTGCGGCCGTCCGGCAAGCGATTGCGCCGCTGCCGGTGCGGGTCCACTTTCACAACACGCGGGGAACCGGGATTGCCAATGTCTGGGCCGCGGTAGAGGCCGGGGCCAGCGTGGTAGATGCGTCGATCGGAGGGCTGGGCGGCTGCCCATTCGCCCCCGGCGCGGCCGGCAACGTGGCCAGCGAAGACGTGGCGTACCTGCTGGCGCGGTCTGGCGTGGAAACCGGGCTGGACCTTGGCAAACTGATCGAAGCGGCGCAGTGGCTGGGCGGGGTGATGGACAAGCCGATGCCATCGATGCTGGTCCGCGCCGGCGGATTTCCCAAACCGGAAAGCGAATGATGACAAGCGATAACACGGGCGCTTTGGCCGGGATCAAGGTGGTTGAATTTGGCCAGCTGATCGCCGGGCCGTTCTGCGGCCAGTTGCTGGGCGATATGGGCGCAGATGTGATCAAGGTCGAACCACCGCAAATCGGCGATCCGATGCGCACGTGGGGCAATGGCCAGCACAAGGTGTGGTGGAACGTGATTGCGCGCAACAAGCGTTCGGTCACGGCCAACTTGCGGGTTCCCGAAGGGCAGGATCTGGCGCGGCGGCTGCTCGCCGATGCCGATATCATGATCGAAAATTTCAAGCCCGGCACGATGGAAAAGTGGGGACTTGGCCCCGATGCATTGCACGCGATCAACCCCGGCCTGATTATCGTGCGGATGAGCGGTTATGGCCAGACCGGGCCTTATTCCACCCGGGCCGGTTTTGGCGGGATCGGTGAAGCGATGGGTGGTTGGCGGGCGATCGTGGGCGATCCCGATCGTCCACCCAGCCGCATGGGAGTGTCGATCGGCGATACGCTGGCGGCCACGTATGGCTGCATGGGCGCACTGGCGGCGCTGCGTGCGCGCGAGACCAGCGGCAAGGGGCAGGTGGTCGATTCCGCGCTCTACGAAGCGGTGCTGCAGGTGATGGAAAGTCTGGTGCCCGAATACGATGTGATGGGCATCGTGCGGCAGCGGTCGGGATCGATTCTGCCGGGGATCGCGCCCAGCAACGTTTATCGCTGCGCCGATGGCGAATATATGATCGGGGGCAACGGCGATACGATTTTTGCCCGGCTGGCCGAGGCGATGGGGCGGCCCGAACTGGCCAGCGATCCGCGCTACGCCACCCATGTGGCGCGCGGCCAGAACCAGACCGAACTGGACGATCTGATCAACGCGTGGACCAGCACACTGACGGTCGATCAACTCGAAGCGTTGATGATTGCGCACTCGGTCCCGGCCGGGCGGATCTATACCGGTGCGGAAATGTTGGCCGATCCGCATTTCGCCGCGCGCGAAGCGATCGTCGCGGTGCCCGATCCGGTGCATGGGCAAGTGCGGATGCAGGCCCCGATGCCCAAGCTTTCCGCCACGCCATCCGCCGTGCGCCGGCCCGCGCCGCAAGTGCCCGGCGAACACAACGCGGAAATCTATGGCACCGGGCTGGGGCTTGATGCCGATCAGTTGGCCGATCTGGCGGCGCGCGGGATCATTTGATCTGGTGTGATTGCGGTAATAGGCAATTTATTTGACAATTATCACTGCCGTGCTTAGCTGCTGGATCGGGAGAACCAGAGGGCGACGCTGCGGCGTGAACCTGTGCGGAATTGACGGAAAAGGCTGGTAATACGTGCAATTGACCCAGGGCATCCATCGTAGCGCCCGTATCAACCCGCACGCGGTTGCTTGTATCGATGGCGCGCGCCGGCGGACCTGGGCGCAAGTGGCCGATGATATCGCCCGCTTTGCCGCGTTGCTGCGCGAATTGGGCGTAGGGCCGGGGGATCGGGTGGCCGTGCTGGCCGCCAACAGCGACCATTATTTCGATAGCTATTTCGCCACGTTCTGGGCCGGTGGGGTGATCGTCCCGCTCAACACCCGGCTGACCGTGCCCGAACTGTCGTTCCAGTTGGACGACGTTGGTGTGAAAGTGCTGCTGATTGGTGATGGGTTCGAGGCGCAGGGTGAAGCGATTGCCGCCGCCCACCCGGCGATCGTGATCGAACGGCTGGATGAAACCGGCGGTGGCCTGCGCCGCCGCGCCGCCGCGCTGATGCCCATCGCCGATGCGCTGCGCAGCGATGCCGATCTAGCAGGGGTGTTCTATACCGGCGGCACCACCGGCCTGCCCAAGGGGGTGATGCTGACCCATCGCAACCTCGTTTCGGTGGCGAACAACCTGATCATGATGATCGGGTTTGGCCCCGACTGCATCAATCTGCACTGTGCGCCGATGTTCCATCTGGCCGATATCGGGATGTTTTCGGTGACAATGGTTGGCGGCACGCACGTGTTCGCGCAGCGGCTTGATCCCGAAACGATCATGGATCTGGTGGCTGCGCACCGCGTAACCCACGTGTTCACGGTGCCGGCGGTGATCGATACGCTGACCCATGCCGATCTTGCAGCCCATGACCTCTCGTCGCTCAAAATGCTGGGCTATGGCGGTTCGCCGATGCCGGCCGCGACGATTGCCCGGGCCCAGCAGCGGATGCCCGGGATCGGGTTCATCCAAGGTTTCGGGATGACCGAAATGCCATCGCTGACCTTCCTGATGCCGGAACACCACCGGGTTGAATCCGGGCTGGCGAAGCTGCGCACCGCGGGCCTGCCCGGCTATGGCTTCGAGGTGAAGGTGGTTGATCCCGAAGGGCAAGAAGTGCCGCGCGGCCAGTTGGGCGAAATCGTCGGGCGGGGGCCATGCGTGATGGCCGGGTATTGGAACCGGCCCGAAGAAACCGCAGCCGCACTGCGTGGAGGCTGGATGCATTCGCAGGACGCCGGGTTCATGGACGAAGATGGCTTCATCACGATCACCGATCGGATGAAGGACATGATCGTTTCCGGGGCCGAGAACGTCTATTCGATCGAGGTTGAAAACGCGCTGAGCCTGCATCCGCAGGTGCGCGAATGCACGGTGATCGGCGTGCCGGATGAACGCTGGGGCGAACGGGTCCATGCGATCGTTGTGCCGGTTGATGGGGCAGCGCCCGCGACCGATGACTTGCTGGCCCACCTGCAGGATCGGCTGGCACGTTATAAATGCCCCAAAAGCTGGGAATTGCGCCGCGAACCGTTACCGCGCAGCCCGGCCGGGAAAGTGTTGAAGGCCAATCTGCGCAAACCCTTCTGGGCTGGGCAGCCCAGCGCGGTTGGCACGTAACGGTTCAGGCCGGGGCGCCGGCCGCTTCGGCTTCGAAATCGATCGGGTCGCCCCAATCCTTGCCGCACGCCGCGATCAGACCCGCCAATTGCGGGGCACCGATGCGCTTGGCCAAGCGGTCGGTCATGATCTGCACCGCGGCTTGCGCATCCCGGCGCATCGGTTCGCCCATTTCGGTCAGGACCACGATTTTGGTGCGTTTGTCGGTCGGATCATCGGCAAAGCGGATCATCCCCAGTTCGGCAATCTGCCCCAGCGTAACGTGTACCGCCTGCCGGCTGATCCCCAGATTGCGGGCGATTTCAACCGGACGCACCAAGCCAATCGTGATGTTCATCATGACCATCGATTGCGAATGGGTCAGCGTGGGCCAGCCGCGCTGCCGCAGATAGCTTTGCACACCGGAATCGAACCAGTGGAAACCCTGCAGCAGTGAGACGATCAGGTAAGGTGATTGCATGATCTATTCCGGAACTTCGGGGCGGGAGCTGCCACACCGAACCCGAAATCGTTAACGCAAGAATTCCGGCACCGCCAGCCCTGCGCCGGGGTTTTCGGCGGCGCATGCCGATTGTCGTGGAAATTGACAGTATCGACGCCGCAACCGGCTCAACTGCGAGGCGGGAACTGGGTGAGCGCGGTGCGCAAGATCTGGGTTTGCCCTTTGCCCAAAACGGCTTCCATTTCGGCTTCCAGTGCGCGCAGGATCTGCTGGGCATCTTCGCGAATTCCGGCCCCGGTTGGCGCGAATTGCACCAGTTGCGCCCGACGATCGCCCGGATCAGGCACGATTTCAACCAGCCCGCTTTCAACCATTTCCGCCAGCAACTGGCTCATCGCCTGACGCGATACGCCAAGGTATTCGGCGATCCGCGATGCCCGCGCGGTGCCGTTGGCCAGATGGGTCAGGACCAGTGATTGCGAGCGGGATACCGCGCCCCAGCCGCGTTCAAGCAAACGCGAACGTAACTGTTCGTCGAACCACAGAAAGGTTCGCATCAGGTCCAGCATCAACAGCGAATTGTCCATCGCGTCCTCCTTCTCCGCTTCCCGATGCAGACGCAAGGGCTAACGCGGGATGGCCGATACAATGGCGGATTTAATAATGTAAAGTAACTTGACATTAATGGTGGAGGCGCGGCACAGTCTGGGCAAGCCCGCGATGGATGGGCGCGATGCGGACAGAGGATGGATGAAATGGATCAGGCCGTGCAAGTTCAGACCGCCCCGGCAACCGGACGAGCCAATTGCGGCACAGGCTGGGCCGAATGGGCTGATGCGTTCGCGCTGCGGCTTGCCGAACGCGCACCCGCGGCCGAAGCCGCACGGACATTGCCGCCCGAGACGGTGCAGGAGGCGCTCGATGCCGGGTTCTTCGGGATGCTCGCCCCGGTTGGCGTGGGCGGACAGGGCAGCACGTTCGGCGAATTCATGGATGTGGTCCGCCGGTTGAGCCGCGGCTGCACATCAAGCGGCTGGACGCTGTCTTTCCTTGCCTTGCACGCATGGATGCTGTGCAAGTTCGGGGCAGAAGCGCAGGCCGCCTTTTTCCAGAACGGCAAGATGCCGATGGCCCCGGCACCATTGGCCCCCACCGGCAAGGCTCAGCCGGTCGATGGCGGCTTCATCGTCACCGGGCGGTGGGAATGGGCAACCGGGATCAACCACGCCGACTGGGTGCTGGTCAATGGCCTGAATACCGAAACGATGATGCCGATTTTCTGCGCGTTGCCGATCGAGCAGGCCGAGATCGACGATGTCTGGTACGTTTCGGGGATGGCAGCCACCGGTAGCCAAGCCGTGATCGTGCGCGATGTATTCGTGCCCGCACATATGACTTTGCCCGCGCCGATGATGGCGGCAGGGGCTTCGCCGGGCGAGGCGCTGCACCCCGGCTCCACGTTGAGCTATCCGTTGCGCGCGGGGCTGGCGCTGGTGGCGGCCACGCCGGCACTGGGGGCTGCCGAAGCAGCACTGGAATACTTCACCGAACGGATGAAGACCAAGCTGCAGGCGTTCAGCGGCGGGGCCAAGCAAGGCGAAATGCAGACCACCCACTTGCGCTTGGGCGATGCCATGGCCGATGTCAGCGCGGCGCGGCTGACATGGAACGAAGCCCGCCGCGTGATCGAGGAGATCGGCCCGGATGGTGCGAATGCGCCGATCGAAACGCAGGTCTGGCTGCGCTTGGCCGCGGCGCAAGTGGTGCGGCTGGCCAATTCTGCGGTGAATACCCTGTCCGCTGCCGCCGGGGCCAGCGCCAGCATGATGAGCGCGCCCTTGCAGCGGCAGTTGCGCGATTTGCAGGTTATGCGCGGGCACGTGATGTTCGATTGGGATCGCACGATGGTGCTGGCGGGTAAAGTCGAACTGGGCTTTCCAACCACGCCCGCCGACCTGCTTTAGGGTGGGCGAGCCATGTCTGTGCAGTTCGATTTCAGCCTGATCAATCCTGATACGTTCCGCCGCGGCCACCCGCACGAGACGTATGACCGGATGCGCGAAAGTGCGCCGGTATGGCACCATCCGGGGTCCGATCGGCAACCCGCATTCTGGGCGCTGACCCGGTTTGACGATATCCGCGCGGTATCGCTCGATGGGGAAAACTTCACCTCAACTCTGGGGTTTCGCATCCCCACCGATAACTTTGCCGCGATGGCCCCGGAAATCGGGCAAGTGCTGGCGCGGTTCATGCTGGCGATGGACAATCCGGAACACCAGGATTTCCGGCAACTCGTGGCTTCGGCCTTCATGCCCGCGGCGCTGGCGAAAGTGGAAGCGCGGGTCCGGGTTGCGGTTGATGCGCTGATCGCCAGCCTGAAGGGGCGCGATGAAGTGGACGTGGTGACCGAAGTTGCCGCGATCGTCCCGATCAAGACTGTCTGCGCGATCATGGGTGTGCCCGAGGCCGACGAATGGCGAGTGTTTGAATTCACCAATGCGGTGTTCGGCACCGATGATCCCGATTACGCGCCAACGATGGCCGATGCCAATGCCCGGTATCTGGCGATTTTCGATTATGGCTGGGACTTGCTGAAACGCCGCCGGCGTGATCCGCAAGACGATCTGCTGACCCGTGTGGCGCATGCCACGGTGGGCGGCCGGCCGCTTAGCCCGGTCGAACAGAAAAGCTTCTTTTCGAACATGATCGCGGCTGGCAACGAAACCACCCGCAGTTCGCTGGGTGGGGCGCTGTGGGCGTTGGCCAGCAACCCGGATCAGCGCCAGTTGCTGGTGGATGATCCGGGCCTGATTGGCGGATCGCTGGCCGAACTGCTGCGCTGGTACAGCCCGGTGTTCCAGATGGCCCGCACCGCCCGGCGCGATGTGGACGTGGGCGGAACGCTGGTCCGCGCCGGCGAACGGGTGGCGATGCTGTATGGCGCGGGCAACCACGATCCCGCGGCGTTTCCGGATCCGCACCGGCTGGATTTGCGCCGGGATGGTGCCGCGCGCCACCTGACCTTCGGGTATGGGGTACACCACTGCCTTGGTTCGCGGCTGGCGCTGATGCAGCTCAAGCTGATCCTTGAAGGCTTTTTGCGCGCATTCCCGGCTTATGCGCTGGCGGGCGAACCCACGTATCTGCGCTCCAATCTGGTGCGCGCGATGAAAACCCTGCCGATCCGCCTGCACGCCTGAATTAAGTAGCGCGATGTGATCGCAAACAAAAAACCCCGGTGGCGAACCACCGGGGTTTTTGGTGTGGTGTGGCGGCGGATGCCTGGTTCAGGCCCGCCGCCACAGGGGATCAGAATTCCTTGCGGATCCCGAAGGTGAAGGTGCGCGGATCGTTGAGCGCGCCAACCTGGCCGAGGCCGAGCGGGCTGCCGAACGAGAAGGTGCGGTAGACCTGCTTGGAGAGGTTCGCCCCGTTGACGAAGAAGCTCAGGCGCGCAGGCTCGTAGGTGAGCTGGATGCGGGCGCTCAGCAGGTCGTAGGGGTGGCTCCAGTTGTCGCCCGGGGCCGATGCCGGCTGGTGCAGCATCGAGGTCGAGTGCAGCCACTGGCCAAAGCCCGACAGGGTTACGCTATCCGACAGCGCCACTTTGTAACGCAGCCCCATGGTCGAGCTGAACCGCGCCGAACGCTGCATGCGTTCGCCGTTCGCCAGCTTGGCATGGGGGTTCCACGAAAGGTTGCCGTAACCAGTGATGGCATCGCTGAACTTGATTTGGGTTTCCGCTTCGAACCCGGTGCTCTTGGCGTCGAGCGACCGGACCTGGAAGGCCCGGGCAGCCGAGTTGTAGAAGCTGTCCTGGAAGTTCTTGATGTCCATGTGGTACGCGGCAAGCGAGATATAGACCCGCCCGTCGAGCACCCGGCCCTTGAACCCGGCTTCATAGCTGGTCACGCGTTCCACCGGCACGAGGAACGTGGCCGGCCACGGGTTGGCCAGCGCCGCCTGGTTGACGAAGCCCGAACCCTTGTTGCCGCGCCCGCCCGAAATGTAGAGCGTGGAATTCGGCGTCGGGTTGTAGCTCAGCGTGCCGGAGAAATCGAAGGTATCGTCCTTGACGCTGACCGGGTGGTAAGGGCCATTGCCAACCAGCGCAACCAGCCCGGTCGGCTTGCCGCCATCGCTGATCAGGAACTTCTGGTAATCGGCGTCTTTCTTGTCACTGGTTACGCGGCCACCGACGTTGAGTTGCAGGTTGTCGGCCATGTGCCACGTTGCCTGACCGAACCCGGCAACCGTGTTTTCCTTCTGGTTGAAGCGCTGCGATACGGTGCCGTACAGCCCGCCGGCAACCGGGAAGTTGTTGTAATAGCTAAGATAGTTGTAGTGGACGGTCGAGTGCAGGTAATAAGCCCCGACGATATATTCGAGCGGCTGGCCGGCCGGCGAAGTCAGGCGCAGTTCCTGGCTGAACTGGTCGAACTTTTCGTTGAAGTGCGAATAGAGCGCGGTGCCGGGGGTCGAATCTGAATCGAACCCGTTGTTGAAATCGAACTTGGTGTAGCCGGTTACCGCGGTGAGCGTGTAATCGCCGCCAAGGTCATACTTCAGTTCGAGTGAGTGATCCTGG
>JBDKLL010000195.1:0-9900 GCA_039795595.1 Pseudomonadota bacterium | reverse complement strand
CGTAATTCATCACCCTCTCCTTGATATGCGTAGATTTTAGATTACATGATAACGCAAACGCCGGTCAATCGGCGATTTAAAGGGTTAAACTCGAATGAGTGATCGTCTTTTTTCACCGATATCGCTGGGTGCAATCGATCTGGCCAACCGCATTGTCATGGCTCCGATGACCCGGGATCGGGCCGGCCCGGATGATGTCCCGACCGACCTGATGGTAGAATACTATGCCCAGCGGGCAAGTGCCGGGATGATCGTGACCGAAGGGGTGCAGCCCAGCGCCGCGGGCAAAGGGTATTGGCGCACCCCCGGTATCCACAGTGCGGCGCAAGTTGAAGGCTGGCGCAAAGTTGCCGCGGCGGTCCACGCACGGGGCGGGCGGATCGTGATGCAGTTGATGCATTGCGGGCGGGTGGTCGTGCCGGCCAATCGCGGGTTTGCTGCCGATGTGCTGGCACCTTCGCCGCTGCCGTGCCCAACCCAGGTGCCGGGGCCGGATGGTACGCCGATGGACACTGCGATGCCTCGGGCGATCACCGCGGCAGATATTGCGGTGCTGCTCGAAGAATATGCCGCGGCGGCGCGCAATGCCATCGCTGCCGGGCTGGATGGGGTAGAACTGCACTGTGCCAGCGGGTACCTGGTCAACCAGTTCCTCAATCCCGCTAGCAACCAGCGGGACGATGAATTTGGCGGCAGTGCGGCCAACCGCATCCGTTTTCCGATCATGGTGCTAAAGGCGCTGGCCGATGCGATCGGGGCCGATCGGGTTGGGTTCCGCATTTCGCCGGGCAATCCTTATAACGGCATGGACCCGGCCGATCCGGCGGCAACCTTTGGGCCGTTCGTCAAAGCTGCGGATGCGCTGGGCTTGGCGTTTCTGCACGTGGTCGACATGGGGCTGGCCGATCTGGATACGCTGGCGTTGCTGCGCGCCAACTTTAGCGGGCCGATTATCGCCAACAACAATCTCAAGGCTGATGGCGCGCGCGCACTGCTTGACGGCGGCCGGGCCGAAGCGGTCAGTTTTGGCCGGGCTTTTATTGCCAATCCGGATCTGGTTGAACGGATCCGCGAAGGGGCGGCGCTGGCCAAGCCGGATTATGCCTTGCTCTACACCGGCGAAGCGCGCGGTTATACCGATTACCCCGTGCGGTAACGGTTCCGCGCTGAACCTCATCAGCAATCGAAGAATGCGTAATTTATATAGCATTTAAAAGCGCAAATATCGGAATTAATCCGGATAAATTCGTTGGTATGCGGATCAAACTTGCCGATGATGCGCGAATGGCATTGACCGGATCGCAAGGCTGGGACATTGCTGGTGCCACGGGAAGTCGACGAACCTGGAGCACGACCATGGCTGCCAATGCTTATACCCATTTGCTGGCCCCAGGCCGGATCGGTTCGATGGAAATTCGCAATCGGATCTTCGTGACGGCGATGGGGGTTAGCCTTTCGGAAAGCGATGGTCACGTTGGCGAACGCCTGATGGCCTATCATGAAGAACAGGCCAAAGGTGGGGCGGGGCTGATCGTGACCGGCGTGGCCGGGGTGGCATGGCCGGTTGGGGCAGTTCAGCCGAACCAGACCGCGATTTCGGACGATCGCTTCCTGCCCGGGCTGAAGCAATTGACCGAGCGCGTGCATCGCCACGGTGCCAAGATTGCGGCGCAATTGCACCATGGTGGGTTGGTTGCAGGGTATTCTTCGGATGCATTTGATGAAGCGCTGTGGGCGCCGTGTTATCCGCCGCAGTTACAGGGCGATTTTATCGACTTTTTCCTGCCCGAGGAATTGGCGGGGTTCAGCGGCAAGGTGCCGCAGATCAAGGTGCTGGAACAGGCCGATATCGATTTGGCAGTCAGCCAGTTCGGCGCGGCTGCGGCGCGGGCCAAGCTGGCCGGGTTCGATGCTATCGAACTACACGGCGGACATGGGTATTTGCTGTCGTCATTCCTTTCGCCCAAGACCAACAGCCGCACCGATGGCTATGGCGGGCCGATCGAAAATCGCGCGCGCCTGCTGCTGGAGGTGATCGGGGCGGTTCGTGCGGCGGTTGGGCCGGATTTCTCGGTCTGGGTCAAACTCGACAGTGTCGAGCACGGCAAAGATGGCGGGATTGAATTATCCCACGCAATCGAAGCCGCGCGACTGGTCGAAGCGGCCGGGGTTAATGCGATTACCGTTACGTCGTATCACAACGCGATGGTCGGCAAGCTGCATTCGGCGTCGAACATCCCGCATGAACCGGAAACTAACATTCCCGCCGCGGCGGCGATCAAGGCTGCGGTGCGCCTGCCGGTGATTGCATCTGGCCGGGTTGAACCCGCTGCGGCCAGCGCACAGATCGCGGCCGGGCAATACGATTTCATGGCGATGGGCCGCAAGCTGCTGGCCGATCCGGCGTTGCCGGCCAAGCTGGCGGGCAACGCGCCGGATTCGGTGCGGCCGTGCATTTATTGCTACACTTGCGTTTCCACCGCCTATGTGCGCCAACCGCTGCGCTGTGCCGTCAATCCCGAAACAGGGTTTGAATGCGAACGCGCCGCGGCGCGGGTGGCGGGCAAGCATTACGTTGTGATCGGCGGCGGGCCGGGCGGGATGGAAACCGCGCGCCGGCTGAACGAAGCCGGTAACCGGGTGACGCTGCTTGAACAGGGCGAGCGGCTGGGTGGGACTTTGCGCATTGCCGCGCTGGCTTATCCGGCGAACGAGCGCTTGCTCGATTGGCAAATCCGCGAATTGGGGCGCACGTCGGTTGATGTCCGGCTGAACACGGTTGCCACGCTGGACCTGCTGCGCGAACTGGCGCCGGATGGCGTGGTTGTGGCCACGGGCGCGCGCCGCGATATGCCGGATCTGCCGGGCGGTGATCTGCCGCACGTGTTCAGCGGCGATGACATGCGCAAGCTGCTGCTGGGGGAAAGCTCTGACGCGCTTAAGCGCAAGACCGGGCTGATGACGCGGCTGGCCACCAAAGTTGGCGCGGCAACCGGGATTACAGCCAACCTCGATTTTGTGCGCACCGCAACCCGGGCATGGATGCCGCTGGGGCAGCACGTGGTGATCATTGGCGGGGAACTGGTCGGGATCGAACTTGCTGAATTCCTGCAGGAACGCGGGCGCACTGTAACTGTGATCGAACCGGCACCGCGGCTGGGCAAGGGCTTGCTGTTAGTGCGGCGGATGCGAATCTTGTCTGAACTGCGCGACCACGGCGTTGCGCTGCACGGCGGGGCCAGCGAAATCGTGATTGGCGCGGATACGGTGCAGTTCACCGATGCGGCCGGCACCGCGCAGACGATTGCCGCGGATCACGTGATCGTGGCGATGGGGGCCAGCGGTGATACCCAACTGGCGGATGAATTGCGCAGCGCCGGTTATGCGGTTGAAACGGTCGGCGATTGCACTGGCGTCAGCTATATCGAAGGCGCGATCCGGGGCGGGGCCGAAGCAGCGGCCCGGTTGCTGGCCTAACCAGGCCGAGGTCCGCAGAAGCCGTATGCTTGCGGGCGGCGTGCCAGTTTGTGAAGGCTCGGCTGACGTGGTTGCCGCGCGGGCCGCGTTGCGCTAAGGCCCGGCACGACGACACCGGTGCCCCGGCAACGGGGCTAAGAGGGAATTCGCAAGGGGCGCACGCCCTATTCGGAGCTGCCCCCGCAACTGTGTCCGGCGAGCACTTGTCCATAAGCCACTGGCGCAAGCTGGGAAGGCGGGCAGGGGTGATGACCCGGGCTAGCCAGGAAACCTGCCGGGGTTGGTCGTTCCGCAGCCGGGCGGGGTGTACCGGGTGCAAGCGTCGTGAGCTTTCGCGCCAATGGCCCAGCGAAAGGTCCCGCCATGGACGGCATTGTGCGTCCATGGGCCGGGAGTAATCACGTTGAGATATGCATTTGCCACCATCGCCACGCCTGCCGTGATCGCGGGGTTGCTGGCCGCCCAGCCAGCCCGCGCCGAAGCCGCGCCCACCGATGCTGAAATTACCGTTATCGCCACCGGCACGCGGCTGCGGGTTGAACAGGCGGGCCAGCCGGTTACCGTGCTGACCGCAGAGGCGCTGGAAGCCGTGCAGGGGCCGGATCTGACGCGTGCTTTGGCGCGCATCCCGGGCCTGATCGTCAACCGCAATGGTGGGCAGGGCGCATTCACTGGCGTGCGCTTGCGCGGGGCCGAATCCGAACAAGTACTGGTGCTGGTTGACGGGGTGCGCGTGGAAGATGTGTCCGCCCCGTCCGGCGGGTTTGACTTTGGCACGGTGACCAGCGGTGGGCTGGGCCGGATCGACGTGCTGCGCGGGTCGAATTCAGTGGTCTGGGGCAGCGCCGCGATCGGCGGCGTGATTGCGCTATCCAGCCGCGAGCTGAACGGGATCGATGCCAGCATCGAAGGTGGCAGCGGCAACGCGCTGACCGCGGACGCAACCGCAGGCTTGGCGAGCGAGCGTTACGCGCTGACGCTCAACGGCGGGCACGCGCGTTCCGATGGGCTAAGCTCGGCCGCGGTTTCGGGCCGCGAAGCCGATGGGTTCAGCCAGTGGCGCGTGGGCGGCAAGGGCCGGGTGAACCTGACCCCGGAACTATCCCTCATGGCCGCGGCCCGATATGCCGATACCCACACCGACATGGATGGCTTTCCCGCGCCGGACTATGCCTTTGCTGATACGCCGGAATATCAGGTCACACGCCAGGCCTCGGGCCGCGCCGCGGCGCATTATGAAACCGCCGGGCTGACGCTGGAGGCTGGCTATGCTGCGGCGGCAACTTTGCGCGATTATTACGATCCGACATATGGCACCGCTCCATCATATGGCTACAAGGCGCATTCCGAACGCGCGGATCTGACTGGCCATATCGCCCTGCCCAGCCAATTGGCGCTGGACGTTGGCGGCGATAGCGAATGGACGCGCTATTCCGGAACTTACGATGCGGAGCAGCACGCGCGGCTGTCCAGCATTCACGGGTTGCTGGGCTGGTATGGCGATCAGGCCAGCCTGTCGGTTGGTGTGCGCCATGACGATCATTCGCGCTTTGGCGGAGCATGGACGAGCGGTGCCAATGGCAGTGTAAAGCTGGCCGGGGATGTGCGCCTGCGTGCATCGTATGGCGAAGGTTTCAAGGCACCCACGCTGTTCCAGTTGCTGTCGGATTATGGCAACGCGGCGCTCGTCCCCGAACGCGCGCGCAGTTATGATGCCGGGATCGAATGGGGCGGGGAACGCTTAAAGGCCGCCATTACCTTGTTTCGCCGCGATAGCCGCAACCTGATCGCCTATGTTTCGTGCTATGGCCGTAGCAACGGGATCTGCGCCAATCGTCCATACGGGACATATGACAACATCGGACGGGCGCGGGCTGATGGCGTCGAAGCTGAACTGACGGCCAAGCCGGTGACCGGGCTGAGCCTGCATCTGGCATGGACGTATGACCGGGCGCGGAACCTGACGATCGGGACCGCGAATTATGGCAAGGATCTGGCGCGGCGTTCGCGCCATACTTTCACCGCCAGCGCCGATTGGACCACCCCGCTGCACGCGCTGGTGATCGGGGCCGATCTGCGGGTGCGGTCGGGCAGCTTCGATGATGCGGCCAATACCGTGCGCATTGCTGGCGGGGCAATTGCCGATGTGCGGGCCAGCCTGCCGGTAAGCGAACGGATTGAGCTGTTCGGGCGGGTGGAAAACCTGTTCGACCATCATCTACCCACCGTGGCGGGCTATGGCAGTCCGGGCCGGGCGGGGTATGGCGGGATCCGTGTTCGCTATTAACCTTGCCCTCCGGCTGCGGCCGATCGGCGTGGTGGCAGGGTTGGCCAGCCTTGCCGCCGCGGCGCTGGCCGCGTTGCTGCTGGCTGGGGCGGGTCATGCCCGGGCGGATGCACGCGCGGCCGGGCCAACCATCGTCAGCGTCAATCCCTGCGCGGATGCGATCCTCGCCGAAGTAGCCGATCCGGCGCAAGTTCTGGCGATTTCGCATTACAGTGCTGATCCCCGCTCGGCGTCGATGCCGGCCGATCAGGCTGCGCGGTATCGCGTCACGCGTGGGACCGTGGAAGCCGTGCTGGCCTTGCACCCGGACGTGGTGATCGATGGCAGCTTCATCGCCCCGGCCACCGCCTCTGCTTACCAGCGGCTGGGCTTGCGGCTGGAAACGGTGGGGACGGTGAATTCACTGGCGGATGCCCGCGGCCAGATCCGCCACCTTGCGCTGATCGCCGGGCACCCCGAACGCGGCGAGGCGCTGATTGCGCGGATCGATGCGGCGCTGGCGGCGGCGGCCCCGCCGCCCGGAGCGCCTCCCGTCCGCGCGGTGATGTGGGAAACCGGCGGGATGGTGCCGGGCGACAACACCTTGATCGCCGACCTGATGCGCCGCACCGGCTTTGCCAATGCCGCGGCTGCGCGGGGCTATGCCCAAGCTGATCTTTTGCCGCTGGAGCAAATGCTGGCCGATCCGCCGCAAGTGATTTTTACCGCCGCGGCGACCGATGGCCACACAGCGGATGCCGATCGGGTGCTATCGCATCCGGCGCTGGCCAGCCTTGATGGGGTGCACCGTGCGGCGTTTCCGCCGAACTTGCTGTATTGCGGTGGGCCAACGATTATCCGTGCGGCCGGGCAACTGGCGGCGGCGCGTACCCGGATGTTCGGGCAATGACGGCGCGCCTTACCCGGCCGGTTGCAATTCTGCTGGCGGCGCTGGCAGTGGTCTTGCCGTTGTCGCTGCTGGCCGGACAAGTCTGGATCACCCCGTTTGCCCCGCCGGTGAAAAACGCCATTCCGATCCTGATCGAACTGCGCCTGCCGCGCGGCGTGCTGGCGCTGGTGCTGGGTGCAGGGCTTGGGGCAACCGGGGCGGCAATGCAGGGTTGCTTGCGCAACCCACTGGCCGATCCGGGGCTGTTCGGGATCGCGCCGATGGCGGCGTTGGGGGCGGTGCTATCGTTTTATACCGGCTATGCGGTGCAGCCGCTGGCCCTGCCGGTATTCGCCTTGATCGGAGGCGGTCTGGCAATGGTGCTGCTTGGCCTGATTGCCGGGCGAGCGGCTTCGGTGGCGCTGTTCACGCTGGCGGGAATGATGCTGGCCAGCCTTGCCGGGGCATTGACCAGTCTGGCGATTTCGCTGTCCCCCAATCCCTTCGCGCTCAGTGAAATCGTAACGTGGCTGATGGGAGCGTTGGAAAACCGCGGCTGGCATGAAGTGTGGATCGCGTTGCCGCCGACCGTGCTTGGTCTGGTGTTGCTGCATCGGGCCGGGCCGGCGCTGGATGCCCTGACGCTGGGCGAAGCCGCGGCGCGCTCGCTGGGGGTTGAGCCGGCGCGGCTGCAATGGCTGATGGTTGCCGGCACCGGGCTGGTGGTGGGATCGGGCGTGGCGGTGGCCGGGATCATCGGCTTTGTTGGCCTGATGGTGCCGCATCTGGTGCGCCCGTTTACCGACCAGCGGCCTTCATCACTGTTGCTGCCCAGTGCGCTGGCTGGGGCGCTGTTGCTGCTGGTGGCGGATTGCCTGTGCCGGATCGTTCCGCTGGCGGGCGGCGAACTGCGGCTGGGGATCGCCTTGAGCCTTGCTGGTGCGCCGTTTTTCCTGCGGCTTTTGCTGCAGATGCGGGGGCGGTTGGCATGACACTGGCGGCGCATAACCTGACCGTGCCGGGGCGGCTATCGGGGATCGACCTGACCCTTCAACCCGGCACGCTGACCGCGATTGTCGGCCCCAACGGTGCGGGCAAGTCAACCTTGCTGGCGGCGCTGACCGGGATCGAGCCGGCGGCTGCACCGGGGCGGGTGGAACTTGATGATGCGGTGCTTGGCACCCTGCCGCCGCGTGCCCGCGCGCGGGCCATCGGTTACTTGCCGCAAACCGGCGAAGTGGCTTGGGATCTGAACGTGGAAACGCTGGTCCGGCTGGGCCGTTTGCCGCATCGCGCCGGCCCGGCAGCAGACCACGCGGCGGTCGAACGGGCGCTGGATGAGCTGGGCTTGCAAACTTTGCGCACGCGGCCGCTTAATCGCCTTTCGGGCGGGGAACGGGCACGGGCGTTGCTGGGCCGGGTGCTGGCTGGCACTCCGCGCTGGGTGCTGGCCGATGAACCGCTGGCCAGCCTTGATCTGGCCCATCAGCAGGCCATGCTCGGCTGTTTTAAAGCACTGGCGCGGCAGGGGTGCGGGGTTGTGCTGGTCTTGCACGATCTGGCCCACGCGATGAACCATGCCGATCGCGTGGTGGTGATCGATCACGGTGCGATCGTTGCCGATGGCCCGCCGGCCGAAGCATTAGACCGGGCCCGGATCGCGGCAGTGTGGGGCCTCAAGGCGCAGTGGCTGGGCGAAACTGGCCAGCAGGCACTGGCCTTTTAGGCAGGCCGCGCCGAGCCGTTCAGGGGCGCGCGGCGGAAGGCTGATACTCTCCGCACCAATCGGGGGCGTGGGTCATCGCCCAGCCTTCGTAACTTGGCGGAAAGCGGCGGCAGTGGCCCAGTTGATAGCCGTGCTGAGCCGCGTGGGCCGGTTCATCTTCATCGATAACCGGATGCCAGAACCGGCAGTTTGTGCAGCATGGTGGCGTGGTGTTCATGGCATTCCCCCTTGATCCCCACGGCTTGTGCCGTGGTGTGACGCAGATCAGGACGGCTGCGGGCGGACGATTTTAAGGGGGCGGAGGTAAAATTATCCGGTGGGTGCAGAAACCACCGCGCGCGGCTGCTTGCGGGCGCGGGCCGGGGGCAGGCCAAACGCCTGTGCGTGCCAGCGGGTAAACGCCCCGATCGAACTATAGCCCAGCATTTCGGCGATATCGGTAATCCGCATCCGCGGGTTGGCAAGGTATTGGGTGGCCAGTTGCATCCGCGCGGCGTTGAGCAGCGCGCTGAACGTGGCCCCTTCGGCATCGAGCATCCGTTGCAACGTGCGCACGGTAACCCCCATCGATGCGGCGCAATGCTGGATCGATGCCCGGCCGGCCGGCAGCAGCAGGCGGATCAACTGGTCCACATCCTGCAGGGTCGTGCGTTCGGTTGGTGACATCGCCGTATCAAGCAGTTGCCGGGCATAATGCGCCAGTTGCCCATCGGCGCGCTGGTTCGGGCGATCAAGGTCGCTCTGGTCAAGGATGATCGCATTCAGTTCGCTGTTGAACTGCAACGGGCACCGGAACAGGCGGGCAAAGATCGCCCGGTCGGCCGGGGGCGGGGCATCGTGGGAAAAACATACGCTTTGCGGTGCCCAGCCCGGGCCAAGCACTTCGGTGCAAAGCCGCATCAGCACCCCCAGCGCCAGATCAGACGATTGCCGCGATGGTTCCGGGCGGCGCAGTGCGAAATCTTCGCGCAGGATCGCGGTGCTGCCCGCGGCTTCAAGGTGCAGCACCAGCGTGGAATTGATCCGCGCGCTGAAATCCCGCAGCGCGATCAGCGCGTGGCGCAGGGTCGGCTGGTGCGCAATCAGCAAGCTGGGTGCACCAAGATTGGCCAGCGCCCGCCCTTCGGCCATCCGCAAGCCCAGCGTCAGACAGTCGCTGGCCGCGGCGCTGCGTTCGAGCAGGCGGATCGCCGCATGGGCCGAAATCAGTTGTTCGGGATTGTCGAGCAGGTTGGCCGCCAGCCCCTGTTCGCGCAGCAGCGGGCGGGGATCGATGCCCAGCCCGGTCATCGTTTCGGCATAACCAGTCAGGGTGGCGGCGCGGACGAGTTCGGACATCTTCCCCTTGCTCCGGACGGTTGGCACGAAATGGTAAAACTATGTCATGAAATGTGAAAACATCAACCCTGCCGTGAACTAGTTTCAAACCAACGATCAGGGGAGAGCTGTCGTCGTGGTCAAGACTGTGCGTTTTTACGAAACCGGCGGACCGGAAGTGCTGAAGGTTGAGGATGCCGAAGTGGGCATGCCGGGGCCGGGCGA
>JBDKLL010000194.1:0-6245 GCA_039795595.1 Pseudomonadota bacterium | reverse complement strand
TCGATTCTATGTCGAATCCGTACAATCTAGGCGGTGCCCATCCGGCGTAATGCTGTGGTGCGACCCGAAGGGCTCGAAGCTATTTGATGCGACGAGTTCTTACCTTTCCAAGCGGCTCTCGGCCTTATGGCAGTGAGCCGCTTTTTTTGCCTGTCGTCCGGCTTTGCCTGTACCCCGGTGCAGGGCCATTGCCAAAGCGCGGCGTTGAGCCTAGGCGAAACCGGAAAGATTCGGTCCGATTTATCGGGACAGCTATTTTCGGAACCTTTGCAATGCGCCTTTCCAGCATGGCCGATTATGCCGTTGTGACGATGAGCGCCGCCGCGCGGCATTGCGGTGGGCAGCGCGTTTCCGCGGGGCAACTGGCCGAAGAAACCGGTCTGCCCGCCCCTACCGTGCAAAAAGTGGTCAGCCGGCTGACCGCGGCTGGCCTGCTGCGCACTTCGCGCGGGGTTGGCGGCGGGTTGAAGCTGGCCCGGCCGGCAGCCGCGATCACGCTGGCGGACATCATCGAAGCCGTTGAAGGCCCGATCGCGCTGACACCGTGCGTCGATGCCGCGCGCAGCGATTGCGCGCTCGATGCGGGGTGTTCGGTCAAGCCGCATTGGGGCATCGTCGGGTCTGCGCTGCGCAGTGCCCTGGCCGATGTTCCGCTGACCCGGTTGGCGGAGCAAGTGCAATGACCGAGCAGGTGCAGGATCAGAAAGATCAGGCGGCCCGCGAAGCCGCGGCCAAAGTGGCCGATTACGAACACGGCTGGTCGGCTGATATCGAAACTGAATTTGCACCCAAGGGGCTGGACGAAAATACCGTCCGGTTCATTTCGGCCAAGAAGAACGAACCGGAGTGGATGCTGGAATGGCGGCTCAAGGCCTATCGCCACTGGTTGACCATGCCGATGCCTGATTGGGCCAAGCTGAACATTCCGCCGATCGATTATCAGGACGCCTATTATTACGCTGCGCCCAAGCCGAAGAAGGTGCTGGCCAGCCTCGATGAGGTCGATCCCGAAATCCTTGAAGTCTACAAGAAGCTGGGCATCCCGCTGGAAGAACAGAAAGTGCTCGCCGGGGTAGAAGGCGCGCGCAAGGTGGCGGTCGACGCGGTGTTCGATTCGGTCAGCGTCGCGACCACGTTCCGCGAAGAACTGAAAAAGGCCGGGGTGATCTTCCTTTCGATTTCCGAGGCGATCCGCGAATATCCCGATCTGGTAAAGCGCTGGCTGGGCAAAGTCGTGCCGATGCACGACAACTTCTTTGCCGCGCTGAATTGCGCGGTCTTTTCCGATGGGACCTTCGTGTACATCCCCGAAGGCGTGCGCTGCCCGATGGAGTTGAGCACGTATTTCCGCATCAACGCGGAAAACACCGGGCAGTTCGAACGCACCCTGATCGTGGCCGATAAAGGGGCCTACGTTTCGTACCTTGAAGGCTGCACCGCGCCCCAGCGCGATGAAAACCAGCTCCATGCCGCAGTGGTGGAACTGGTCGCGCTCGATGATGCCGAAATCAAGTATTCCACCGTGCAGAACTGGTACCCCGGCGATGCCGAAGGCAAGGGCGGGATCTACAATTTCGTGACCAAGCGGGCGCTGTGCCAAGGCGCGCGCAGCAAGGTCAGTTGGACGCAAGTGGAAACCGGCAGCGCGGTGACGTGGAAATACCCCAGCTGCGTGCTCAACGGTGAAGACAGCGTGGGCGAATTCTATTCGGTGGCGGTGACGAACAATTTCCAGCAGGCCGATACCGGCACCAAGATGATCCACAATGGCAAAGGCAGCCGATCGACCATCGTCTCCAAAGGCATCTCGGCCGGGCGCAGCCAGAATACTTACCGCGGGCTGGTGCGGGTGGCGCCGCAAGCCGAAGGGGTGCGCAACTTTACCCAGTGCGATTCGCTGCTGCTGGGTAAGGACTGCGGCGCGCACACGGTGCCCTATATCGAAGTGCGCAATCCCAGCGCGCAGATCGAACACGAAGCCACCACCAGCAAGATTTCCGACGATCAGCTGTTCTACGCGATGCAACGCGGGCTGGGTCAGGAAGAAGCGGTGGCGCTAATCGTTAACGGCTTTGCCAAGGAAGTGTTGCAGCAATTGCCGATGGAATTCGCGGTTGAGGCGCAAAAGCTGCTGGGGATCAGTCTGGAAGGAAGTGTCGGCTAGTGCTGAAAATCGATAATCTTCACGCGGCGGTCGCCGATAAGCCGATCCTCAAGGGTTTGTCGTTGACGATCAACGCGGGCGAAATCCATGCGATCATGGGGCCGAACGGGGCCGGTAAATCGACGCTGGGCTATACGCTGGGCGGCCGCCCCGGGTATGTGGTGACGGGTGGATCGGTCAGCTTCAACGATGCCGATCTGCTGGCGCTGGAACCGCACGAGCGCGCGGCGGCGGGCTTGTTTCTGGGGTTCCAATACCCGGTGGAAATCCCCGGCGTGTCGTTCGTCCAATTCTTGCGCGAAAGCGTGAACGCCCAGCGCAAGGCCCGCGGTGAAGAGCCACTGTCGGGCGGCGATTTCCTCAAGCTGGCGCGCGAACAGGCGGGCCGTTTGCGGATGGACATGGACATGCTCAAGCGGCCGGTCAACGTGGGCTTTTCGGGCGGCGAAAAGAAGCGCGCCGAAATGGTCCAGATGGGCATCCTCGATCCTTGCCTGGCGATCCTGGATGAAACCGATTCCGGGCTGGATATCGATGCGCTGCGGATCTGCGGCGAAGGGATCAACGCAATCATGCGCAAGCCCGATAAGGCGGTGCTGCTGATCACCCATTACCAGCGCCTGCTCGATTATGTGAAACCCGATTTCGTGCACGTGCTCGCGGGCGGACGGATCGTCAAATCGGGTGGCCCGGAACTGGCCCTGCAACTCGAAGAACAGGGTTACGAGGCCGTCGCAGCATGACCGGCGCGCGCGCCCTGCCCACCCGCAAGGACGAGGAGTTCCGCTATGCGGATCTTGCTGCGCTGGCGCCGTTGTGGCCGGTCGCGGTGGAGGAAATCGTGCTGGCTGCGGGCGAAGTGCGCGCGCTGACAATCAGCAATACCGGATCGCAGGCGGTGGTGCGCGATCTGTCGATCCGGCTGGGGGCGGGGGCACAGTTGACGCTCCACGTGCTCAACGCTGCGCCGGCCTACGGCCGGATCGCGGTGCGTGCAGAACTGGGCGAAGGCAGTGCGTTTACGTTTGGCGCGGCGCAGCTCGCCGGCGGTGCAGCAACGCTGGAAGTGGTGACGCAAGTCACCCATGCCGGGCCGGATGCGATCAGCCGGCAGGTGGTGCGATCGGTTGCGGGCGGTACGGCCACGGCCAATTATCTTGGCAAAGTGTTGGTCCGGCCAGGGGCAGACGGCACCGATGGCGAACAATCGGTGCGGGCGATGCTGCTGGATCGGACGGCCACGGCCAATGCCCGGCCGGAGCTGGAAATCTATGCCGACGACGTCAAATGCGCGCATGGTTGTGCGGTGGGCGAACTGGATGCGAACGGGCTGTTTTACCTGCAATCGCGGGGGCTGACCCCGGCTGATGCCAAGCGGCTGATGCTGCAGGCGTTCATTGCCGAAGCCTTTGTCGATGCTGCGGATGGCGATGATTTGACTGCCGCTGCGCTGGCCGCGCTGGAGCAATTGCTGTGACCGCCGCCACCCTTGCCCGGCCCGATCTGCGAGCCGATTTTCCCGGCCTTGCCGGCGGCTGGCACTATCTTGATAGCGGCGCCACCGCGCAAAAGCCGCAAGCGGTGATCGATGCCACTGTTGCTGCGATGGGCCGGGATTATGCCACCGTCCACCGCGGGGTCTATGCCCGTTCGGCGGAAATGACGCTGGCATTCGAAGCCGCGCGGCGGCGCGTGGCAGCGTTCATCGGCGGGCGCGAGGACGAAGTGGTGTTCACCCGCGGCGCCACCGAGGCAATCAATCTCGTGGCGCAGACTTGGGGCCTGGCCAATCTTAAGTCGGGCAATCGGATCCTGCTGTCGCAGCTGGAACACCATTCAAACATAGTGCCGTGGCAGATGCTGGCGGCGCGCACTGGCTCCGTGATCGATGTTTGCCCACTGACTGCAGATGGCCAGATCGATCTGGATGCGGCCGCCGCCATGCTTACCCCGGCGCACAAGCTGGTGGCGCTGGCGCACGTGTCCAATGTGCTGGGATCGGTGCTCGATGCCGGGCGGGCGGTGGCGCTGGCTCATGCGGTTGGAGCGAAAATCCTGCTTGATGGGTGCCAGGCGGTGCCGCGCCTGCCGGTTGATGTTGCCGCGCTGGGCTGCGATTTTTACGTCTTTTCGGCGCACAAATTGTATGGTCCGACCGGGATCGGCGCGCTGTGGGGGCGGGCAGATCTGCTGGCGGCGATGCCGCCGTGGCAGGGTGGCGGCGCGATGATCGACCGGGTGAGCTTTGCCGGGACAACGTATGCCCCCGCCCCGCAACGGTTCGAAGCCGGCACCCCCGCGATCGTCGAGGCGATCGGACTGGCCGCGGCGATCGATTACGTTGCCGCGATCGGGGTGGAGACGATCCACGCGCACGAAGCGGCGCTGGTGCGGGAATTGCGCGATGCCTTGCGCGCGCGGAACGATGTGACGGTGTTCGGCCCGGAAAACGCGGCCGGGATCGTCAGTTTTGCGCTGGAGGGGGTGCATCCGCACGACCTTGGCACTATCTTGGATGAAGCCGGTGTGGCGATCCGCGCGGGGCATCATTGCGCCCAGCCGCTGATGGATCAGCTGGGCGTTCCGGCCACCGCCCGCGCCAGCTTTGGGCTGTACAACGATTCAAGCGATATCGCCGCCTTGCTGCGCGGCATCGAACGAACCAGGAGGATCTTCGGGTGAACGAGGAATCCAAGTTTACAGTGGAAGAAGTCGAACAGGTCGCTGCCCCGCCGCGCGCCCGCGTTGAAGATGCCGAAGCCCCGGCTGAAAAGCTGGAACGCAAGCGTGATTACTTGGCCGGATTTCTGGCCGAGCAACCAGCGGGCGTGGCTTCTGGCGAACCCGGCGGGGATTTGTACGAAGCGGTGATTGCCGCGCTGCGCGATATTTTTGATCCGGAAATCCCGGTCAACATCTATGACCTTGGGTTGATTTATGGCGTTGAGATCACCCCCGATGGCGGCGTGATGGTGACGATGACGCTGACCACGCCGCATTGCCCGGTGGCGGAATCGATGCCGGGCGAAGTGGAACTGCGCGTTGGCGCGGTGCCGGGGGTGCGCGATGCCGAAGTGAACCTTGTCTGGGACCCGCCGTGGGATCCGGCCAAGATGAGCGATGAAGCCCGGCTTGAACTGGGGATGCTGTGATGACCGCGCCCACCATCCGTTCCCGCCCCGCCGCCGTGATCCTGACCCCTTCGGCCGAAGCCCGGATTGCGGCCTTGATGGCTGCTGCCCCGGCCGATGCGATCGGGGTCAAGCTGTCCACCCCGCGCCGCGGTTGTTCGGGGTTGGCCTATTCGGTTGATTATGTGACCGCGGCCGATCCGATCGACGAACGGATCGAAACGCCCGGCGGCACGTTCTTTATCGATGGTGCCAGCGTGCTGTACCTGATCGGCAGCACGATGGACTGGGTGGAAGACGATTTCACCGCCGGTTTCGTTTTCCAGAATCCGAATGCCAAGGGCAGTTGCGGCTGCGGGGAAAGCTTTACCGTCTGAGCCGTGCTTACGGTTGCTTGCGCAAAGTGTTGACGCAGGCGGCATCGTCCACGTCCAGTCCGTCGCTAGCCCGGCGGGCTTCGATATAGGTGGCCTGTGGTTCGCGCCCCGGCGCGGGCGGATAAAGGAACACGTCCAGCACGCAGCGTTCGCCCACGAATTGCAACTTGCGCGCATCGCCTTCGTACACATCCAGCCGGGCGTTGCCGAATTGGGCCTGCAATTGATCATGTGTGGCGCCGATCACCCCTTCCAGTCCGGGGATCACCTGACGGCGCGGGGCTGGTGGAGGGATGCGGATTGCGGGGCGGACTGCCGCGGCAATTGCGGGCTTTGGGGCTGCAGGCGCCGTGGGGCGATTGCGCGCCGGTTTGCTTGCCGCGCTTTGCACGCGGCCGCCATCGCCGCAGCCGGACAATAGCGCGACCAGCGCAAGGGTGGCCAGCGCCGGAGTAAGAGCTTTGCGAACCATCGGCTGCGCGGATTGCGCGAGATCGCCGCGCTGTCAACGCCATCCGGCCTTGCCCTGCGCCGACATGACCGCTAACCGCGCCGGCTGACCATATGCCTGTT
>JBDKLL010000193.1:0-2682 GCA_039795595.1 Pseudomonadota bacterium | reverse complement strand
GGCCATGCGTATCGACATGATCCCCGTGGGCGACAATCCGCCCGAGAGCCTTAACGTCATCATCGAAGTGCCGGTCGGCGGCGAACCCGTGAAATACGAGTTCGACAAGGCCTCGGGCGCGCTGTTCGTGGACCGCATCCTACACACGCCGATGCGGTATCCGGCGAACTATGGCTTTGTGCCGCACACGTTGTCCGATGATGGCGATCCGCTTGATGCGCTGGTGATCGCGCGTTCGCCGTTCGTGCCCGGCTGCGTGGTGCGTGCTCGCCCGATTGGCGTGCTGAACCTTGAAGACGAACATGGTGGTGACGAAAAGCTGATCTGCGTCCCGGTTGATTCGACCTTCCCGTATTATTCCGACATCGGCGAACAGAAAGACCTGCCTTCGATCGTGCTGCAGCAGATCGAGCACTTCTTTACCCACTACAAAGACCTTGAAGCGGAAAAGTGGGTGCGGATCGGCAAGTGGGGTGACGCTGATGATGCGCGCCGCGTGATCCTTGAATGCATCGACCGCTATCAGGCGAGCAAGCAGGACTGATTGCCACGCAGGACTAACCGGAACCGGGGGCGGGATTGCTTGCCCCCGCGTTCCTAACCTGCGCTTAACCGCTGGCCACCGTCATCCCATCAACCCGGATGGTCGGCACGTTGATCGAACGGTGCCATTCCAGATCGTTGGCCACCGCAAGGTGCGCGAACATATCGATCAGGTTGCCCGCCACGGTGAATTCCGCGATCGGTTCGGCCAGTTTGCCGCCCACGATCCGCAGGCCGGATGCGCCGCGGCTGTAATCGCCGGTCACCCCGTTAACCCCGTGGCCGATCAGTTCGGTGACATAGACCCCATCGGCAATATCCGCGATCAGTTCATCCACGCTGATGATGCCGGCTTCAAGATGCAGGTTGCTGGGCGATACGCCCGGCGCGCCGCCCGCACCGCGCACCGCGTGGCCGGTAGGTTGGCCGCCCAGTTGCCGTGCTGCCGCGCTATCCATCAACCAGCCGGTTAACCGGCCATCGTCGACCAGCCGGCGCGGTGCGGTGGGCAGCCCTTCGCCATCGAACGGGCGCGATGATAAACCGCGCGGCCGCAGCGGATCATCGACGATCCCGATGCCCGCGGGGAATACCTGCCGGCCATCGTATTCAAGCAGGTAACTGGCGCGGCGGGCAATCGCCCCGCCGGCCATCGCGCCAACCAGATGCCCGACCAGCGATCCACCAACCCGCGGATCGAATATCACGGGCATGGCCCCGCTTTTGACCCGTCCGGGATTGAGCCGGGCCACCGCGCGCTGCCCGGCCAGCCGGCCGATTTCTTCGGGCGATGGCAGGTCTGCCAGATGGTGGGCGCTACGCCACGCATAATCGCGCTGCATGGCCGCGCCTTCGCCGGCGATCACGCTGGCAGACAGGCCGCGGCTGGTTGCGGCATTGGCCCCGACGAAGCCGTGGCTGGTGGCCAATGCCACGATCTGGCTGCCCGCGCTGGCGCTGCCGCCTTCGCTGTTGGTCACGCCGGCCACCGCACGCGCCGCGTCTTCGCAGGCCAGCGCCAGCGCGCGCAAATCGTGCGGGCTGGGTTCGTGGCTATCGTGCAGGTCCAGTTCGGGGAAGGGGGCGCGCGCCAACAGTTCAACCGGGGCCAGCCCGGCAAACTGATCGTCGGGTGCGGCGCGGGCCATTGCCACCGCGCGTTCGGCCAGTTCTTGCAGCGCGGCATCGGACAAGTCGCTGGACCCGATCGAAGCAGAGCCCTTGCCAACGAACACCCGCAAGTCGAGGTGTTCGCTTTCCGATCGTTCGACGTCCTCAAGCTGGCCCAGCCGCACTTGCACGCCTTCGGATGAACTGCCCGAATAGATGGCATCGGCGGCATCGGCCCCGGCCCTGCGGGCAAGGTCAACCAGCGCGGCAACGCGGTCTTGGGCAAGGCTTGGGCTGAGCATGAGGCGGCAAGACTCCTTCAAGGCGGAGCCGCCGATCTAGGTAGCGTTCAGCGAAAGTGCAATCAGCCGAAAAACAGCGCCAACAGCTTGAACAGCCCGGTGATGGCAAATGGCAAGCCGATCGCCATGCTCCACAGCCACCGTTGGTCGCGGCGATAGTAAGTGCCGAATTCGGGATCGGCAGCTTGCGTGTCGTTCAGTCGGTTCCAGCGCCGTTCGAACTGGCGGCAGGCTGGGATGATCGCGGCAACCAGCAGCACCAGCGCGAAATAGGGCAGCAACGAACCGCCTTTGCTGTGCAGGGCGCCCATGGTCATGAAAATTTGCAGGCCAGTGTAAACCAGCAGCGCATAAGCGATATTGTCGCTCATCCGTTTGCGCCAATCGCGCGGCTTGATTGCGGTGTTGTGCGATTGCTCTGCCGGTTCGGCGTTCACGACCTTGGCCATGATCCAGTCCCCTCTTCTCCCCGAAAGGAATAAATCACGCCTGCACGGGCCTGACAAGCCCTGATGCGCCCCGTCACTGGGGTGTTGGCGGTGCTGGATTGCGACAGGCCATGCAGGAAACCTGCCAGGATGATAGGCCGTGCTTGCTCCACCGCGTTTCGCGGCTTAAATCGCCCGCAGGATGACCACGACGACCCAGCCTTCGCCAGCGCCAGCCGACGCTTCGCCGCCGATCCCGCAAGGCGGGCTTGAAGTGATTTCGATCGCCAAAAGTTATG
>JBDKLL010000192.1:0-7547 GCA_039795595.1 Pseudomonadota bacterium | reverse complement strand
CGGCATGGCCCAGCGTGATCGGATCAAACGTCCCCGGATAAACGCCGATGCGTTGCGCCATTCAACGGTCCCTCTCAACAATGTAGCGCGCAATTTCGCGCAGCAGGTCTGCTTCTTGCCCGTGTGCGGCAAGATGTGCAATCGCCTGATCAACCAGCAGCCCGGCCTGCGCCCGCGCCCGGTCTGCGCCGAGCAGCGAAACGAACGTGGCCTTGCCCGCGCCGGCATCCTTGCGCAGCGCCTTGCCGGCCTTGCCTTCGTCCCCTTCGTGGTCCAGCAGATCGTCCGCAATCTGGAAGGCCAGCCCGATATCGCGGGCATAACCGCGCACGTGCGTGCGCCCTTCGTGCGGGACATGCCCCAGAATCGCCCCCATTTCGACCGCAGCGGCCAGTAACGCCCCGGTCTTGAGCTGTTGCAGCCGGGTAATGGTCGGCAGATCGAAATTGGCGGTTTCAGCGGCCATATCCATCGCCTGTCCGCCAACCATGCCGCCACCACCGGCGGCAACGGCCAGTGCATGGACCAGTTCCGCCCGAACGAACGGATCGCCGCTCATCGCCGGATCAGACAGCAGTTCGAACGCCAGCGCCTGCAAAGCATCGCCCACCAGCACCGCGGTTGCCTCGCCAAACTCAGCGTGCACGCTGGGCTTACCGTGGCGCAGGGCATCATCGTCCATGCACGGCAGGTCATCATGGACCAGCGAATAGGCATGGACCGCTTCCAGCGCGAGGCCGGCGCGCAAGGCGTGATCGCGGTCAACCCCATAAAGCTGCGCCGTGGCCACCAACAACAGCGGGCGCAGCCGCTTGCCGCCGCCGATTACCGCATGGCGCATCGCGTCAACCAACGGCGCCCGGGCGTCTTTGGGCACCGGCAGCAGCGCATCGAAGCCGGCATCCACTTCGCCTGCGATCCGCGCCAGCGCATCGCGCAGCAGCGTGCTTCGCCCCACTGGCTTATCTTCCGGTTTCGGGGTCGAACGGCTGCACCCCGGCCGCTGCGCCATCCGGCCCGGCGACGATCCGTTCGATCCGCGCCTGCGCTGCATCAAGCCGGGTCTGGCAATGCTTGCGCAGCGCTTCGCCGCGTTCGTAGAGCGTGATCGACATATCCAGCGGCACTTCGCCACTTTCCAGCTTGCGGACGATGTCTTCGAGCGCGCGCAGCGCGTCTTCAAAGCTCAACGTGGCGATATCGGCAGTCCCATCGGTCATGCGGCAAAGCATTGACCGCGCGCAGCGCACCGGTCAAGCTGCGAGGGAACAGGGAGAGCGGCAAATGAAGTGGATTATCGCATATTGCGTGGCAGCAGTGGCGTTTGGCGTGGTGGATGCACTGTGGCTGCGCTGGGCCGGCCCCAACCTTTACCGCCCGGCGCTGGGCGATCTGCTGGCACCGCAATTCCGGCTGGCCCCGGCGATGGCGTTTTATGCGCTGTACCTTGGCGGGATCGTCTGGTTCGCGGTGCGCCCGGCCCTGGCCGCCGCCGATCCAACCGCGCTGCTGGCGGGTGTGCCGCTGGCGGTGCTGAATGGCGCGCTGCTGGGGATGATCGCTTATGCCACTTATGATCTGACCAATCAGGCCACCCTGCGGCACTGGTCCGGGCAGATCACGCTGATCGACATCGCGTGGGGGGCATCGGCAACCGCGCTGGCCAGCGGCATCGCCGCGATCGCCGCGCAACGCTTCGCGAGCTGAGCGCGTGTTCATCGGCCATTGGGCACCGGCGCTGGCCGTTGCCGCGCGGCGCAAAACGCCGAGTATCGCCACGCTATTCGTGGCCGGGCAACTGATCGACTGGGCGTTTTTCGCACTGGTTCTGATCGGGGTGGAACATATGCGCTTTTCCCCCGGGATCAGCGCCATGAACCCGATGGACCTGTATGACATGCCCTATACCCACAGCCTGCTGGGCAGCATGGGTTTCGCCGCGGTGTTTGCCGGGGTGGTCTGGCGGATAACGGCCAGCCGCGGGGCTGCGCTGGCGGCCGGGGCAACGGTGCTATCGCACTGGGTGCTGGACCTGCTGGTGCATGTGCCAGACCTGACATTGGCCGGCCATCCGCCCAAGCTGGGACTGGGCCTGTGGAACCATCCGGCGCTGGAAATGCCGCTTGAACTGGGGCTGACGTTTGGTGCGCTGTGGCTCTACGTCCGCGCCCGCCGCCCTGCCCCGGGCCGGGTTGCTGCGCTGGCAATCGTGTTGCTGGCATTGCAAGCAATCAACTGGTTCGGCCCGGTCGAAGCCAACGTGACCGCCGGGACCAGCCTGCTGGCGTTCTTCGCCTATGCCGTGGCCACACTGAGTGCGTGGTGGATGGGGAAAAGCGCCCGGAAATCCGCTTGAACGGACTAGCGAGACTCACCCACAGTCGCTAAGGGCCGCGGATGCCAAATTCCGCGAACGCAATCACCCCCGACGTCGTCGCTGCCCACGGGTTGTCCGAGGAAGAATACGCCCGCGTGTTGCACGCGCTGGGACGTGAACCGAACCTCGTGGAACTGGGCATCTTTTCGGTGATGTGGTCTGAGCACTGCTCCTACAAATCCAGCCGCATCCACCTCAAGAAGCTGCCAACCGAAGCCCCGTGGGTGATTTGTGGCCCGGGCGAGAACGCCGGGGTGATCGACATTGGCGATGGCCAGGCCGCCATCTTCAAGATGGAGAGCCACAACCACCCTAGCTACATCGAACCTTATCAGGGCGCGGCCACGGGGGTGGGCGGCATCCTGCGCGATGTGTTCACGATGGGCGCACGCCCGGTCGCCAACATGAACGCGCTGCGGTTTGGCCGGCCCGATCATCCCAAGATGAAAAGCCTGGTCAAAGGCGTGGTTGCCGGGATCGGCGGCTATGGCAACTGCGTGGGCGTGCCCACCGTTGGCGGGGAAACCAACTTCCACAAGGCCTATGACGGCAACATCCTCGTCAACGCGATGACCGTGGGCGTGGCCGATACCGACAAGATTTTTTATTCCGCCGCCACCGGGATCGGCAACCCGATCGTCTATGTCGGTTCCAAAACCGGGCGCGACGGGATCCACGGCGCAACGATGGCTTCGGCCGATTTCGACGAAAAGAGCGACGAAAAGCGCCCGACCGTGCAAGTCGGCGATCCGTTCACCGAAAAACTGCTGATCGAAGCCTGCCTTGAACTGATGGCCACCGATGCGATCGTGGCAATTCAGGATATGGGCGCTGCCGGATTGACGTCCAGCTCGGTTGAAATGGCCACCAACGGCAAGGCCGGGATCATCCTCGACATGGACAAGGTGCCGTGTCGCGAAGAAGGCATGACGCCTTACGAAATGATGCTGTCCGAATCGCAGGAACGCATGCTGATGGTGCTCAAGCCCGGCAAGGAGCCGATGGCCGAAGCCATCTTCCGCAAGTGGGAACTCGATTTCGCGGTGATCGGCGAAGTTACCGATACCGGCCACATGGTGCTGACCTTCAAGGGCGAAACCGTGTGCGACATTCCGCTTGGCCCGCTGGCCGAAGATGCCCCGCTGTATGATCGTCCGGCCGCCAGCCGGGATGAATACGCCGCGTGGGCCAACGTGCAACCGCTCGGCACCGTGCCGCCAAGCGCCGATCTGGGTGCCGATCTGGTCAAGCTGATGGGCTGCGCGGATCTGGCCAGCCGGCGCTGGATCTACGAACAGTACGACAGCCAGGTTGGGGCCGATACCTTGCAGAAAAGCGGCGGCGATGCCGCGGTGGTGCGGATCCACGGCACCCGCAAGGCGCTGGCGATGAGCACCGACTGCAGCCCACGTTATTGCTTTGCCGACCCGTATGAAGGCGGCAAGCAGGCAGTGGCCGAAACTTATCGCAACATCAGCGCCGTGGGGGCCACCCCGCTGGCGATCACCAACTGCCTGAACTTTGCCAACCCGCAGCGCCCGGTCATCATGGCGCAGATCGTTGGCTGCCTAGAAGGCATGGGCGATGCCTGCCGCGCGCTGGATTATCCGATCGTGTCCGGCAACGTCAGCCTCTACAATGAAAGCAAGGCCACCGGCGGCGGCAGTGCGATCCTACCCACCCCGGCGATCGGCGGCGTTGGCCTGATGGCCGATTACGCGCAGATGGCCACAATCGCCTTCAAAGCCCCCGGCGAAGCGATTTTCGTGATCGGCGATTCCAACGGCCATCTGGGCCAATCGCTCTGGCTGCGCGAAATTCATGGCCGCGAAGATGGTGCCCCGCCCCCGGTCAATCTGGCCAAGGAACGCGCTCACGGCGAATTTGTACGCCAGTTGGTGAATGACGGCAAAGTTACCGCGGTGCATGATGTTGCCGACGGCGGCCTGCTGGTGGCGCTGGCCGAAATGGCGCTATCCGGCGGGATTGGCTGCACGGTTGAGGAAATCGGCGATCACTTCACCGCGTTTGGCGAAGATCAGGCCCGTTACGTGGTGACCAGCGCCGTGGCCGACCAGATTCAGGCCGCGGGAATCCCTATGATCCGCATCGGCACCACCGGCGGCAGCGCGGTTGCCGGCCCCGGTTTCAGCGTCGAACTGGCAACGCTGCGCGAAGCGAACGAAGCCTTCTTCCGTGATTGGATGGAAGGCTAAGCCCCAGCGTTAAACCGGCGGGTACCGGTCAGATCAGGCAGCCTGCTTGACCGGTGCCAGCAGATCGTATGGATCGATCCCGCCCGCACGCCACTTGGCGTGGGCTTCGCGGTAATAGCGCGGCGTGCCGATCCCCAGCTGTTCGCGCGCCACATCCAGCGGCATCGCCAACACTTCGCGGATCGGCATTTCCACCAGCCGCGGGCAAGCCGTGCCCATCCGCTGGGCTTCGCGCACGGCCCGGAACACCGGCACCTTGACCGTCATCCGCTTCGCAATTTCAAGGGCCCCGGCATAGCCAAGGAACAAGTGCGCCAGTGCTGGCTGCTGGCCATAGGTAAACGCCAGCACGCATTGTTCGCCTAGCGCATCGCGGCCAAACCCGCTCAGCACGTGCATCAGATCATGGGTATCGCGCAGGCGGCGGAAATACCAATCGACCTGATCATCGAAATACTGGTCAGCCGGGCGATACTTGTCCAGTTCATCAACCAGCCCCTGCGCCGACAGCCCTTCGCGCTCCATAAAGTCGCAATAAGCGTGGGCCACGCTGCCTGCAGGCAGTTTGCGCAAGCTGGCGTGATCATCAAGCAGCGTCACCAGCGAAGGTTCGCTCTGGCGGATCGCCTGCCCGCGTTCGGTCTGCAAAAACGCCAGCGCGGCATCATATACCCCGCGCCACGGCAGCGATTCAAAGATCGGAAACACTTCGGCAGTGTTTTCCTTGTCCTTGATCAGGTTCTTGAAGTGATGCCACGCCTTGGGGAAATTGTAGCGCATCTTGGGGCGCCCCGGCAGCATCAGCGGCAGGTCATCAGCGCCAGCGCACGGCGCTTCTGCGGTCGAATCGAACGAAGTGGCAAGGTTTTCCATGCCGCGAATATGCGAATTACTTACAACGATGTCATCAATAAAGTTGCCAAACGTAACGTTACCGTCGCTTGCGTGCGATTACGCATCCACCCAATCGCCACGCGCAATGCCCAGCAGCTTGAGCACGCTGGTCAGATCACCGCGATCGATCGCGCCGTTGGCGGCATCGCGCGCTTTGGGCTTGGCGTGATAGGCAACACCATAAGTCGCCGCCACCAGCATCGGGATATCATTGGCGCCGTCCCCGGTGGCCAGACTGCCCTCACCGCGCAGCGCCACGGCTTCGCGCAGCACCCGTTCCTTGACCGCACTGTCAACGATATCGCCAACCAACCCGCCGCTCAGCTTGCCATGCTCCACCGCCAGACGATTGCCTACCACGCGCTGAAACCCCAATTGCTCGGCCACCGGATCGGCAAACTGGTGGAACCCACCCGTCACCAGCACCGTGTGCGTGCCGTGGGCCTGCAAGGTTTCGACCAAAACCTTTGCACCCGGCATCGGCGCGATGCGCTGTTCCAGACATTGCAGGATCGCATCTTCGCCCAACCCGCCCAGCAGTCGCACCCGGCCGGTCAGTGCCTCGGCAAAATCGAGTTCACCCTGCATCGCGCGTTCGGTAATCGCGGCGATTTCAGCCTTGATCCCGGCAAAGTCGGCCAATTCGTCGATGCATTCCTGCCCGATCATGGTCGAATCCATGTCGGATACGAATACTTTCGGCACGCCGGGCAGATGATCGGCGATCAGCAGATCCGCCGGGCTAAACAGGCGGTCGATCACCGCGCGCAGCACCGCCGCATCGCCGACACCGGTGGCAAATTGGAGCACATCGTCTGCCCCATCCAGCGGTTCGGCCGCCGCCACGGCAAAGCCCTGCGCCTCAAGCGCGTGGATGGCCTTGTCGCAATTGGCAGACAGCGCCGCCGGTTCTGCTATCACGCGGGCAATGAGCAATGTGGAATCCTTTGAATCGGGGCAGGGCAAACCGCCGGTCGCGCTCATCGCAGGGCCGACGGCCAGCGGCAAGAGCGATTGCGCAGTCCGGCTGGCACTGGCGCTGGAACGTCAGGGCCGACCCGCCACCGTGATCAACGCCGACAGCGCGCAAGTCTATGCCGATCTGGCGATCCTGTCCGCGCGGCCAGATGCGGCAGAGATGCAGGGCATACCGCACCGCCTGTTTGGCGAATGGGACGGCGCAACCGCCTGTTCCGCAGCCGATTGGGCACGCCGCGCGGCGGATCTGATCGCGCAAGTCCATGCCACCGGCGGCGTGCCGATTCTGGTGGGCGGGACGGGCCTGTACTTGCGCACCCTGCTGGATGGGATCGCACCGGTGCCGCCGATCGACCCGGTGGTGCGCGAAACCGTGCGCGATCTGCCCGTTGCCGCGGCCTATGCCGCCCTGCAAGCCGAAGATCCCGAACGCGCAGCCATGCTGGCACCGGCGGATAGCGCCCGGATCGCCCGCGCATTGGAAGTGGTGCGATCAACCGGCCGGCCGCTTGCCGCGTGGCAGGCCCAAACCAGCGGCGGGATCGGCGCGGAGATCACGCTCCACCCGGCGATCCTCCTGCCGGATCGCGCCACGCTTTATGCCCGGTGCGATCGCCGGTTCGCCAAAATGCTGGAACTGGGGGCGATCGCCGAAGTGGCCGCCCTGCTGGCGCGCGAACTTGATCCGGCGCTGCCGGTGATGCGGGCGATCGGCGTGCCGGAAATCGCCGCATACTTGCGCGGAGAAACCACCTTGGCAGCGGCCGAAACCGCCGCGGCACAGGCCACCCGCAACTATGCCAAACGCCAATACACCTGGTTTCGCCGCCAATCGCCAGACCACTGGCCCCGTGTGGAACACAATGCCCTTGATGAGAACGTTATATTCGCAATATTATTACGCACTTCGCGCTTGACATGATATTTCCTGTCTCCTAGAGCCACCTCCAACACCTGCCCCGTGCAGGTCTTGCGCGAGTTGGAGAGGAGACCCGGCACAGGCAACTGTGCCGGGTCGGTCCTTTCAGGGAACCCGCGAATTTTATGGAAAGGTCGATGACGTGAGCGAGGAGCGCAGCGGC
>JBDKLL010000191.1:0-3723 GCA_039795595.1 Pseudomonadota bacterium | reverse complement strand
GCGAAAACGGGCCAAAAGGGGCCGAACTGCCGCGGCGGCCCCATGCCGGTCGCGGCGTCCCGTGCAGCCAAGGCTCCACCGGACCGGCGGCGCTTATGCCCGCAGCCTGCGAAAAGCAAGGAAAATAGGGCTAATCCGCTAGATCGCCGGGCGGTAATCGGCGCGTTTCAGCGTGACCATATAGGCTGCCAAATCATCAATCTTCGCCCGATCGATCGTGAAGTCCATTTGCCCCGGATAATTGTGCGAATCCCGCAAGAACTGGGCAAGGGTTTCTGCCGTCAGCCCGCGGGTGTTGGCCACGGCTTCGAATGGCGGCGCTTCGGGGTTGGGGGATGATCCGTTCGGTTCGATCGCATGGCAACCGGTGCATTGGGCTTGCGCAAACGCACGGCCGCGCTGTTGCTGGGCAGCCGCCTGCGTGGCCACTCGCGCGGTGGCTGCCCGGTGGCTTGCCTTGGCTGCTAAGGGGCTGGCCAGCGGTGTGATGGCGGCGGCGATGAAAGCGATCAGGGCAAGCGGTTTCAGCATTTGCGGATGGTAGCCTGCGCAAGACGCTGGCTCAACCATCTCGCCTTGCGACTTGAATTTAAGGGTTTTTCCATAATTCCGTTGTGGCAAACTTTATGGACCATCTGTTAAGAATGCGGAGTTATGAAGAGGACGGGGAGAATGAGCGTGGGGGGGCGTTGGGCAATTGCAACGGTGCGGGCAGTGCTTGCCACGATGTTGATGATTGCCCCGCCGGCGATGGCGCAAACGGTGACTACGTTGACCACCACCACCACTGGGGCAATCAACAACAGCACTTGCGCACCAATTGTACCGCTTGTGCGGACGTTCACCATTTCATCGAGTTTCATTATCGGTGACGTTGATGTTGGGGTGATGATCAGCCACCCCAATCGCGGCGATTTGCAGTTGGTTCTTCTTGGGGGAGGAAAGGCGATTACGTTGATGAACTGGACTTCAGCAACATCGCAAACTGGCGACAACATAAACGATTATTTTGATGATGAAGCCGCAGTTGGATACGCTTCGCATGATCCCACGGCCAATGATCCGATTGTTACGCCTTATTACCACTCGCTTAAGCCGAAAACCGCTTTGTCCCTGCTTGACGGGCGTAATGCGCAGGGCACGTGGACCTTGCAGTTTTGTGATACCACTTCGACCGATTCCGGCACGTTCCTGCGGGCGGACATCTATTTTGCCTCGATGGGGCTAAACATTACCAAGACGTCCAAAGTGCTGAGCGATCCGGTTAATGGCACCACCAATCCCAAGGCCTTGCCCGGGGCGGTGGTGCAATATTGCGTGCTGGCCACCAACAACGGCATCGCCAATGCCCCGCATGCCACGCTGGCCGTAACCAGCCTGTCTGCCCCCGATGCGATCCCCAGCGGGGTGACGTACGTTCCCGGTTCGATGCTATCTGGCAGCACTTGCGATACTGCGACGACGCCTGAAGATGACGATAACGTGGGGGCGGATGAAACCGATCCGATCGGCATGTCGATCAGCGGCACGACGATTACCGGCACGGCCGCATCGCTGGCACCGACCGAAACCATGGCCATGGTGTTCAACGTAACGGTTAATTGAGCGGCGCGTTTTCGGGCCTAGTCGGGTTTGGCACCGCGCTGACGCTCGACCAAGGCGATCGCGTGGGCAATCGCCGCGTCCTTGTCCAATGCCGAAGTATCCAGCGTAACCGCATCGGGGGCAGCCACCAGCGGGGCTGCGCTGCGGGTTGAATCGCGCAAATCGCGTGCGGCCAGATCGGCGGCGATTTCGGCCAGAACGGCCGGGCGGCCGCTGGCCTGCATTTCCTTGAACCGCCGTTCGGCACGGGCCGAAACGCTGGCGATGACGAACAGCTTGGCCTGTGCTTCGGGGGCGATTACCGTGCCGATATCGCGCCCATCCAATACGGCCCCGCCGGGTTGCAGGGCAAAGGCGCGCTGGCGTTCATAGAGTGCGGTGCGGACCGCCGGATGCACCGAAACCCGGCTGGCCAGCCCGCCGCAGGCTTCGCTGCGCAGTTCGGGATCGTCCAGCAGGCTGTCGGGAAAGGCGCAGGCCGCCAGTGCATCCGCCGGATCATCCGGATTGCCAAGGTTCAGGCTCACCTGCCGGCCGACTGCGCGATACAGCAACCCGGTATCAAGGTGCGGCAGACCGAAATGATCGGCCAGCGCCTTGGCGATGGTGCCTTTGCCCGATGCGGTGGGGCCGTCGACTGCGATGATCACGCGGTCAACCCGTCGAGCAGCGCTTCAAACTGGGGAAAGCTGGTGGCAATCGGGCGCGTATCGTCCACTTCGACGCCGTGTTTGCTGGCCAGCCCGGCCACCGCCATGCTCATCGCGATGCGGTGATCGAGGTGCGTGGCAACCGGCGCGCCCGTCGTGCCGAGCAGGGGATTGCCGCCGGTGCCGTCGATCACCATCCCGTCTTCGGTTTCGCGCACGCTGGCACCGGCGGCGGTCAGCGCTGCGGCCATCACCGCGATGCGATCCGATTCCTTGACGCGTAATTCTTCCAGCCCGGTGGTGGTGGTGGTGCCATTGGCCAGTGCGGCGGCCACGAACAGCGCCGGAAATTCATCAATCATGCTGGGGGCCGCTGCCGGATCAACGGCGATCCCGGTCAGCGTAGAATGGCGCACCAGCAGGTCGGCCACTGGTTCGCCGCCCACTTCGCGCGGGTTCAGTTCGGCAATATCACCGCCCATCTGGCGCAGCACATCGATCAATCCCGCGCGGGTGGGGTTCAGGCCAACGTTTTCGATCAACAGTTCGCTGCCCGGCACGATCAGCGCGGCCACGATGAAGAATGCGGCCGAGGATGGATCGCCGGGCACGTTGATCACTTGCGGGCGCAGTTCGGCTTCACCCCGCATCCGGATCACGCGCGTCCCATCCGGTTCGGCTTCAACGCTCAGTTCGGCACCGAACCCGCGCAGCATCCGTTCGGAATGGTCGCGGGTGGGAATGGGTTCGATTACAGTGGTTACGCCGGCCGTATTCAGCCCGGCCAGCAGGATCGCGCTTTTGACTTGCGCCGAAGCCACCGGCAGGCGGTATTCGATCGGCACCGCGGGGCTGGCCCCGCGCAGCATCAACGGCAGTCTGCCCCCGGAGCTGGCGGTGAAATCCGCGCCCATCCGCGATAGCGGCTCGATCACCCGGCCCATTGGGCGCTTGGATAAGCTGGCATCGCCAATGAACGTGGCGGTGATCGGGTGGCTGGCAACCAACCCCATCAGCAGCCGGGTGGACGTTCCCGAATTGCCCATGTCGAGCGCGGCCTGCGGTTGCAGCAGCGCCCCCACGCCAACCCCATGGACCGACCATTGCCCTTCGCCAAGCCGGGTTACGGTGGCGCCCATTGCCCGCATCGCTGCGGCGGTGGACAGCACGTCTTCGCCTTCAAGCAGGCCGGTCACGCGGGTTTCCCCCACCGCCAGCGCACCCAGCATGATTGAACGGTGGCTGATCGATTTATCGCCGGGAACGCGGATCGTACCGGCCAACTTGCCGGCAGGCATGAACCGGCGGGGGCGCATCTGGGTGGGGTCGGCGCTGGACAACGGGCAGGGCTTTCGGGTGAAAAGATGAAGAATTGCGCGCGGCTTTTGACAGCGGGCGCGCGCTATGGCAAGGCGCGCGCCGCGCTGGAGCAGACGCAAGCGCTCTCCAATACGTATTAAGGTTTCGG
>JBDKLL010000190.1:0-5054 GCA_039795595.1 Pseudomonadota bacterium | reverse complement strand
AGTAAAAGGAGCCGGCCGACCCGCCGCAACCCGTTGTGGCTGCTTCCTTCCGGACCTGACCAGGTTGGCGGACGCAAGCGTCCGACCGACTCCCGGGCGGGCATATGGCGGCGATCAACGGGTTGTGCAAGAGCGAGTCGCGCCCCGGCGCGCAATCAACCCGGCAGGCTCAACGAAAATTGTCGGCGTAAGCCTGAATTTTCAGGCGGCGCGGCGGAGTGGCATGGACCACGGCCGCAATGCCATACCGATCGGCATAGGCTTGCGCATCGGCTTGTGTCTCAAACTTCAGCACGACTTGCGCCTGCGTATCGCCCGATCCGGTCCACCCCATCAGGGGATCGGCGCGGCGCGCCTCAGCCGGAGCGAATTCGAGGATCCACTGGCCAAGCAGGGCCTTGCCCGACTGCATGGCATTTTTCGGACGCTGATAGATACGTGCAGACATAACCGTGCCCTGCGTCGATTCTGCGCGGGAATCAAGTCCGGTTGAACGCGTTCTTGGTCTTCAGGCTGGGAATTTCGCTCCACGGCTCATCGGGCCAGCGGTGCTTGGGGTAACGCCCCTTCATGTCCTTCACCACATCGCGCCACGATCCGCGCCAGAACGCCGGCAGATCGCGCGTGGTTTGCACCGGCTTGCCGCCGGGCGATGTCAGCTTGAGCAACAAGGGCTGCGGCGGCTGGCCGAAGGTGGGGTGCCGATCCAGCCCGAATAGCGCCTGCACCCGCACTTCCACGCTGGGGCCGCCGGGATCGTCGTAATCGATCGCGTGGGCCGTCCCCGCCGGGCTGGTGAACTGCGCCGGGGCAAGCCGCTCCACCGCCTGTTGCCCGGCATAATCCAGCCGCGCGCGCAAGGCATCGTGCAGCTTGCCGGAATCAAGCTGATCCAGCCGGCGGCCCAGCAGCGGCCCCAACCAATCATCCAGATCGGCGATCAGCGCCGCTTCGCTCAGCGCCTCCACCCCGGCAAAGCGGGCCCGGCGCAGCAGCGCTTCGCTAGCCTTGCCCAGTGGCACAAGCCCCAGCCCTTCGGCGCGAACCCGGTCAATCAGGAACGCGCGGATCGCCTCCGCATCGGGGGCCGGGTCAGGCCCGCGCGATACGGTGATCGCGCCCAGCCGCGTTTCCAGCAGTGCTTCAACACGGCCTTCCCCCGCGATCCAGCGCAGCGTTGATTGCCGCTCAAGCCGGTGCGCCAGCCAGCGCAGCACTTCGGCTTCATCCAGCGCAATCGCGCCGGTGATCCGCGCGCCCTTGGCATCGCCCTGCGCCTCGCCCACCGCCAGCCACGTGGGGCGGGCCAAGGGCGAAGCCGGATCAAGCCGCAATCCCCGTCCGCCGGCAGTCAGCCATTCTTCGCCCCCCGCATCGCGGCGGCGGGCGATATTATCGGGGAACCCTTCGGCCAGCAGGATCCCGGCCGGGATACCGTCATCAGCGCGCTTGCCCACCAGCTCGATCGCGCGGCGCTCCCACCGCTCGGCCAGCTTGCGCGAGGCTTCGGCGCGGGGCGCCCGATCGCGCTCCCACCGTTCCAGCCGTGCGGCAAGATCATCGCCGCGCCCGCCCAGCCCGCGTTCCTGCAACAGCAGCGCCAGTTTCGCGCCATCTGCCGCTGCCCCGTGCTGCGCGGCATAGAGCAGCATATGCGCTTCGCGCGGGGCCATCGGCAGCGCGGCCATGTTGCGGCCATGCGCGGTGATCCGCCCCGCCGCATCCAGCGCGCCCAGGCTTTGCAGCATCGTGCCTGCCGCGGCCAGCGCAGCGGCCGGCGGCGGATCGAGCCACGGCAACGCCGCCGGATCACCCGCCCCCCACTGCGCCAGACTGAGCAACAACGGGGCCAGATCGCTGGTCAGCATCTCTGGCGGATCAAACGGCGGTCGGCCCGGGTGGGCGGCTTCTTCCCACAGCCGATAGGCCACCCCCGGCCCCAGCCGCGCGGCGCGGCCCGCGCGCTGGGCCGCAGCGGCTTGGGACGCGCGGTGGGTGACCAACCGAGTGACGCCGGCCGCCTTGTCAAATTCAGCCCGGCGCGACAGCCCGGCGTCAACCACCACCGACACGCCATCCAGCGTGAGCGACGTTTCGGCAATCGCCGTGGCCAACACGATCCGCCGCCGGCCCTGCGGATCGCGGCGGATCGCGGCGCGCTGCGCCGCTGGTTCGCATTGCCCGTGCAGCGGCAAGACCAGCGCTGCGGGCAGTTTTTCCGCCAGCCGTTCGCGCACCCGTTCGATTTCGCCCACGCCCGGCAGGAACGCCAGCAGATCGCCAGTCTGTTCGCGCCACGCGGTCAGGATCGCGCTGGTCATCGCATCTTCGATCCGCAGTTCGGGCCGCGCACCCAGCCAGCGGATCGCCAGCGAGAACGCCTTGCCTGCGCTTTCAATCACCGGGGCATCGCTTAGCAGCGTAGCAAAGCGGGTACCGTCAATCGTGGCGGACATCACCACGATCCGCAGGTCTTCGCGCAACACTTGGCTGCTTTCGATCGCCAGCGCCAAGCCCAGATCGGAATCGAGATGGCGTTCGTGGGCTTCATCGAACAGCACCGCCGAAACGCCGGTCAATTCCGGATCGTTGAGGATGGTCGACACGAAGATCGCTTCGGTCATCACCAGCACCCGGGTCTTAGGGCCGTGCTTGCTATCCAGCCGGGTCAGATAACCGACCGTTTCACCGGGGGTTTCGCCCAGCAATTCCGCCATCCGTTCCGCCGCGGCGCGGGCCGCAACCCGCCGCGGGGAGAGCAGGATCACACTGCCGCTGCACCATGGCTGATCAAGCAGCGCCGGTGCCACCGAAGTCGTCTTGCCCGCCCCCGGCGGCGCGATCAGCACTGCGCCGGTCCGCTGGCGCAAAGCGGCCAGCAGATCGGGCAACACCGCATGAATGGGCAGATCGGTCACGCCAGGGTGCTTACGGCAATGTCCGCACGTATCAAGCCCCGGCGATCACCCCATCGGGTACATGATCTCGCGCGAGACCTTGTTGATCGCCTTCATCACGTCATCCGGCAGCACCAGATCGGCCGCGGCCAGAATTTCCGGCAGCTGTTCTTCCTTGGTGACGCCCACGATCGTCGAGGCGACGAAATCATGCTGCTTCGACCATGCCACCGCCATCGTCACCGGGCTCATCCCGGCTTGGGCGGCGATGGCGGCAAAGCGCTCGGTCGATGCCAATGACTTATCGTTGACGAACCGCTTGGCCATTTGCGCCTGACGCCCGCCCAGTTCCAGATAGTGCGTAAAGCGCGCACCATCGGGGCGGCCACCGTTGTTGTACTTGCCGGCCAGAACCCCGCCGCCAATCGGGGAATAGGGGATCAGGCTGACCCCTTCCATCCGGCACACTTGCGCGAGTTCATCTTCGAACCGGCGGTTGTTCAGGCTAAAATTGTTCTGGATCGTCTGATACCGCGCCGCGCCCAGTTTATCGGCCGCCTGAATCGACTTCATCAAGCCCCAGCTGGTTTCGTTCGAGCAGCCCGTGATCCGGACTTTCCCCGCCCGCACCAGTTCATCGAGCACTTCCATCGTTTCTTCATAGGGCAGTTCGTGATCGGGCCAGTGGGTCTGGTACAGATCGATATAATCGGTGCCCAGCTTTTGCAGGCTTTCATCAATCGCCACCATGATGTTGCGGCGATCCAGCGCGGTCATCCCGTTGCGTTTCGGGCTGCGAAACCAGACGTGGCTGGGACCGGAAACCTTGGTGGCCAGAATGATCGCATCGCGCGGCTTGGTTTTCAGCCACTTGCCGACGATTTGTTCGGTCCGGCCAACATATTTGGGATCGGGCGGCACCGGATACCCTTCAGCGGTATCGTAAAAATTGATCCCGGCTTCGAAACATTGATCAAGAATGCGCAGCGCCGCGGCTTCATCGGTCTGGCTGCCGAACGTCATCGTCCCCATGCAGATGTCGGAAACGACAATGGCGGATTTGCCAAGGCGGCGGTGTTGCATAGAGCGTTCTCCCGATCAGGTTGTTTTTCGCAACCGACGCTGCCGGGAGATTATCGCTTGGTCAAGCCGGGGCGGGATTAAAACCGGCGGGCCACCGCGAACTCTGCGGCTTCAGCCATCGCACTGCGGGCTTCGCTGGGGGGGAAGATCGCAATCGCGTTGATCGCGCGCTGGGCAAAATGCCCGGCGCGTTCGCGCGTGGCGTTCACGGCATCGTGCCGCCGGATCAGCTCAACCGCGTGGGCCAGATCGGCATCGGACGTGCGATGCCCGGAAATCGCCGCCCGCCAGAAATCGCGCTCCTCAGCAGTTCCGCGGGCATAGGCGAGGATCACCGGCAGGGTCATCTTTCCTTCGCGGAAATCATCGCCCTTGCCCTTGCCCATCTCAAATGCTTCGGAATCGTAATCCATCGCATCGTCGACCAGTTGGAACGCGATGCCCAGGTTACGGCCATAATCGTCGAGTGCGCGCTCTTCTGCCTCGCCCTTTTCGGCGACCACCGCCGCGATCCGCGTTGCCGCGGCGAACAGCGCCGCGGTTTTCGCGCCGATGATGCTCAGGTACCGCTCCTCGGTCGTCTCGACCTGCCGGGCGGCGGTCAACTGATCGACTTCGCCTTCAGAGATCACCGAACTGGCGTTCGACAGGATCTTCAGCACTTTCAGGCTGCCGTCCTCGACCATCAGTTCAAAGCTGCGGGTAAACAGGAAATCGCCCACCAAAACCGTTGCCGGGTTGCCGAAAATCAGGTTGGCGGCGGCTTTGCCCCGGCGCATTTCCGAACCATCGACCACGTCATCGTGGAGCAACGTGGCGGTGTGGATGAATTCCACCGCCGCGGCCAATTTGTGGTGGCGGGTGCCATGGTAATCGCACAGCGCTGCCCCGGCGAGCGTCAGCATCGGTCGCATCCGCTTGCCCCCGCCCGCAATCAGGTGGCCGGCCAGCGTCGGGATCAACGGAATTTCGCTTTGCATCCGGTCAAGGATCACGGCGTTGACCGCGTTCATCCCCGCGGCGGTCAGGTTCATGATCGGGCCAAGCGAAGGCTCGGCCCCGGCTTCGCCGCCA
>JBDKLL010000189.1:0-6686 GCA_039795595.1 Pseudomonadota bacterium | reverse complement strand
GCCCCCAGCCGCTGCCAAGGTGGGCGTTGAAATCCAGCGCGGAATCGCGCGGGGTGACATGGAACTTGGTAATGATCCGATCGTGGATATCAGGCACCAGCCGGCGGCCGATTTCATTCAGAACCCGTGCTTCCAGCAGCGGGCCAACCTGGTCCCAGTCGATCGGCAGCTTGCCCTGGTTGGCCACCGGCACGGCGGCGCTGAACAGGCTCTTGCCTTCAGGGACAAGCGAAGGGTCGGTCACGGTGGGGTGGCTGAGCATGATGATCGCATCCTGCGGCAGCACGCCGTATTCGAAAATGTCGTTCAGCAGGCTTTCGTACCGCGTGGGCATCAGCGCCATCGTGTGCGGGATTCCCGGCCAACTGCCTTCGAGCGCGAAATGCACCACGAACAACCCCGGCGAAAAGCGCCGGCGCGACAGCGATCGGGCCATGTCATCGCCGCGCTGGGTTCCGCCCAGCAGATCACGATACGTGTGGACGAGATCGGCATTGCTGGCCACGGCATCGAACCGTTCGCGCCAGCCGCTTTGCGTTTCCACTTCGACCGCGCGGTTGCCCAGAGTGTGGACCTGCAGCACCGGATCATGCAGCCGGATGCTGCCGCCAAGCTGTTCGAACAGATGCAGCAGCGCGGCGATCAACTGGTGCATCCCGCCTTTGACGGCCCATACCCCGGCTTGCTGTTCCAGCGCATGATCGGCCAGCGCCATGGCGCTCGTGCTCAGCGGATTGGCCCCGCGGCGCAGCGCGCCGAACGTCAGCACCTGCCGCAGTTTGTCATGCTTGACGAAGCTGGCGATCAGGCTGTGCAGGCTGCGCCAGCCTTGATGCCGCGCCAGCACGGGCAGCGCACTGGCCAGCGCGGGCAGATCGCGGGTGCGCTGGCCGGATAGCCGGGCGCGACGATCGTTCAGCGCCGCGGCGGCTTGTTGGGCCAGATCATCGTATCCGGCCAGATCGGACGGGGATAGCCGGGCAATTTCACGGGTCAGTCCGGGTTCGTCTGCGGACAGATCGAACTGCCCCCCATCGGACCAATTGAACCGGCAGAACGGGGCCACGGGGAGCAGTTCGATTGCTGCTGCTATGTCCTGTCCGGCCAGCGCCCATAATTCGGCCACGGCGGACGGATCGACCAGCGTCTGGGGACCAAGATCGAAGGTGAAGCCATCGTGCTGTGCGAAACTGGCGCGGCCCCCGGCTTGGGCACGTGCTTCAATCAGCACGGTTTCGATCCCGGCTGCTTGCAGGCGGATCGCCAGCGCCAGCCCACCCAGACCCGCGCCGATTACGCAAGTACGCTTGGCGGCCACAAGCCCGACAGGCACCGCCAGATCAGTGGGTTGGAAGACCGTATCCGTCATGCTTGTCCCCTTTCGGGCAAAGCCAGCGCCAGCGCAAGCGGCGCATCGCAACGGATATAGGGTGAATACCCTAAGCGTGCTTGATCGCGGGTTGATTCCGGTCAATGCTGACGGCGCGTTTCGAGTCGAAACTCATGTCCAATGGCGCAAAGCGTCATGTTCAAAATCGGAGAGAGAGACAGTCATGGCAACAGCAGCAGTTCAGGCATCCACCGCCACAACGCACGTCGATGTGCTGATCGTTGGCGCGGGGATTTCGGGGATTGGCTCGGCCTATCACCTGCAAGACCAGTGCCCCGGCAAGAGTTATGCCGTGCTGGAAATGCAGGACACGTTCGGCGGGACGTGGGAAACCCACAAATATCCTGGTGTGCGGTCTGACTCGGATCTCTACACTTTTGGCTATCGATTCAAACCGTGGGTCGGCGCGCCGATCGCTTCGGCTCAGGCGATCCTTGATTACATGCAGGCGGTGATCGAGGAAAACGGGATCGATCGGCACATCCACTATGGCCACCGCATCACCAAGTGCGCGTGGGACAGCAAGACCAACCTGTGGACGGTTTCAGCACGGCGCAAGGCCGATGGGGCGGACGTTACGTTCACCGCCAATTTCCTCTGGATGTGCCAAGGGTATTACGACCACGAAAAGCCCTATATGCCCGATTGGCCAGGGATGGACCGGTACAAGGGGCGGCTGGTTCATGCCCAGCTGTGGGATCCGAAGATCGATTACAAGGGCAAACGGGTGCTGGTGATCGGATCGGGCGCCACCGCCGCCACGGTGATCCCCGAATTCGCCAAGGACGCCGCGCACGTTACCATGCTGCAGCGTTCGCCGACGTATTTCTATTGTTCGGAAAACAAGAATGAACTGGCGGATCGGCTGCGCGAAATCGGGATCGATGAACCCACGATCCATCGGGTTGTGCGGGCGCAGGTGATGTACGATCAGGATCAGATGACCAAACGCTGCATCGAAGAACCCGATGCCGTGTTCGAAGACCTGAAAGCACTGGTGCGCGCGTTCACCGGCAAGGAAGATTTCCCCTTCGAACCGCACTTCACGCCCAAATATCGCCCGTGGCAACAACGGCTGGCGTTCTGCCCGGAAGGCGACATCTTCCGCGCTGCGGCCGAAGGCAAGTTGACGGTGGTAACCGACACGCTTGAAACGTTCACCGAAACGGGCGTGCGCACCGGCGCGGGCGAGGAAATCGAAGCCGATATCATCGTGGCGGCCACTGGCTTCAACTTGCTGATGATGGGCGGGATTCCGTTCTATGTTGATGGCCAGCAGGTCGATTGGCACGATACCGTAAATTATCGCGGGATGATGTTTACCGGCGTGCCGAACATGATCTGGGTAATGGGCTATTTCCGCGCCAGCTGGACCTTGCGGGTCGATATGCTGGGCGATTTCGTGTGCAACCTGCTTAAGCACATGGACGCCCGCGGGGCGAAGCGGATCGATGTTGCCCTGCGCGATGAAGACAAGGATATGCCGCTGTCCGACTGGATCGAGAACGACAATTTCAACCCCAGTTACCTGATGCGCGGGCTGAAACTGATGCCGCGGCGCGGGGACAAGCCCGAATGGCGGCACAATCAGGATTACTGGCTGGAACGCGACCAGATCCCGCACATCGATCTGGAGGGCAGCGAATTCGTGTATGACGGGGTGCGGGCTGGCCGGAAAGTGGTTGAAGCGGCCTGATCGGTAGCTTGCCCTGAAACCATCGCGGCGGTGCTGGATTGCCAGCGCCGCCGCTTTGCATTTATGCAGCGGTGATGAGCACGGCGATTATCTGGTGGGGCGGGCAGCGCCCCGATCTTGACGCGATGACCCACGGCGGGGCTGGTTCGATGAACGGCTGGCTGGGCGTGGAATTCATCGATTGCGGGGATGATTGGATCAAGGCGCGGATGCCGGTGAACGAACGTACCCGCCAGCCGTTCGGGCGGTTGCACGGCGGCGCATCGGTGGCCTTTGCCGAAACCGTGGGGTCCGTGGCCGCCAGTTGGTGCGTCGATCGCAGCCAGTTCGTGGGCGTGGGGATGGAAATCAACGCCAACCACATTCGTCCGGCTTATGATGGCTATGTCTATGCCACCGCCCGCGCGGAATCGCTGGGCCGGACCACCCAGGTCTGGACGATCCGGATCGAGGATGAGGCAGAAAGGCTGGTGTGCATTTCCCGCTTTACCGTGGCGGTGATCCCGCTGGAGCGCAAATGAGCGCGCCGATACAGTCTGTCGCGGTGATTGGCGCGGGCGATCACATCGGCGCGGCCATCGTCCGCCGGTTTGCCCGCGAAGGCTTCGCCGTCCATGCCGGGCGGCGCAACGGGGAAAAGCTGGCACCGCTGCTGGGCGGGGCGGTGACTGGCCGCGCGCTCGATGCGCGCCAGAGCGAAGACCTTGCCGCGTTTCTGGACGAGGCGGAGGCCATCGCCCCGCTGGCGCTGGTGGTGTTCAACGTGGGTGCCAACGTGCAGTTTCCGATTGCCGAAACCACCGACCGGGTGTTTCGCAAGGTTTGGGAAATGGCCTGTTTCGCCGGGTTTGCCACGGTGCGCGAAGCCGCCCGGATCATGGCCCCGCGCGGTGCGGGTAAGATTTTCGTCACCGGGGCCACCGCGGGTCTGCGCGGCAATCCGGGGTATGCCGCATTCGCCGCGGCCAAAGCGGGCTTGCGCGCAATGGCGCAATCGGCCGCGCGCGAATTGTGGCCAGAGGGGCTGCACGTGGCGCATCTGGTGATCGATGCCGGGGTCGATACCGCGTGGGTGCGCGCGCGGGTTATCGAACGGATCGGGGCAGAGGCGCTGGCCGCGCAGCCCGACCTGCTGATGCCGCCAGAGGCGGTGGCCGATGCTTATTGGGCGCTATACAACCAGCCCAAATCCGCCTGGACCTTTGAACAGGAAATCCGCCCATACGGGGAGCAGTGGTGATGACCGAGATCGACTTTATTTACGACTTCGGCGGGCCGAATTCGTGGTTCGTCCACCGCGCCTTGCCCGCGATCGAGGCCAAGGGGCAGGTGCGCTTTCGCTATGTCCCGGTGCTGCTGGGCGGCTTGTTCAAGGCCACCGGCAATCGTCCGCCGATGCTGACCTATGGCCATGTCGAAGCTAAAGTGGCCTACGATCGGCTGGAAATGGACCGTTTCATGCAGCGGCACGGTGTTTCAGGCTTCCGGCTCAACCCGCATTTCCCGCTCAACACCCTGTTGGCGATGCGCGGGGCGATTGCGGCAGAGCGGCTGGGCTGCGGCCCGGCTTATCGCGAGACGATGTTCAAGGGGCTGTGGGAAGACGGGCTGAAGCTGGACGATCCGGCGATCTGGGCCGGCGCGCTATCCGCCGCCGGGCTTGATGCGGATGCGCTGGCGGCGTTGGTCGAGGATGCGGCGGTCAAGGCTGAACTGGTCGCCAACACCGAAGCTGCGGTGGCCCGCGGTGCCTTCGGGGTGCCAACCTTCTTCCTCGGCACAGAGATGTGGTTCGGCAAGGACCGGCTGCGCGACGTGGTCGAAGCCGCCGGTGGAACCGTCTGATCAGGCTTCCTGCGCGGCTTTCCACTCGCGCTTGAGCTTCTTGGCCAGGCTCCACTTGTGGACTTCGGTGGGGCCGTCATAGATCCGGAACGCGCGCACTTCGCGGAACACCTGTTCGACAATGGTGTGCTCGGTCACGCCGCGGCCGCCCATCACCTGCACGCAGCGATCCGCGATCCGCATCAGGGCTTCCGATACGGCGACTTTCGCCATCGAACTTTCCGCGGTGCCCAGCGATCCGGTGTCGAGCACCCCGGCGCACCACTGGATCATCAGTTCGGCCTGTTTAAGGTCAATCAGGTTTTCGGCCAGCATGAAGCCCACGCCTTCGTGGTCGATCAACTGCTTGCCGAAGGCGGCGCGGCGGTTGGCGTAATCGGTGGCGATTTCATGCGCGCGCTGGCAGCAGCCGTGCCAGCGCATGCAGTGCGACAGCCGCGCCGGGGATAGGCGGATCTGCGCATATTTGAACCCTTCGCCCGCATCGCCCAGCATCTGGTCTGCCGGCACGCGCAAGTTATCGATCACCACGGTGGCGTGGCCGCCGGGCATCGAACTGTCGATCGTGTTGGGCACGTGTTCGATCCGGATCGCGGGATCGGGCAGGTCGACCAGGAACATGCACGCCCCGCCGCCCGAGGCCACATCCGGGGCCTTGGCCATCACGATCCCCACGCTGGCGCCTTCAGCCCCGGTGATGAACGCCTTGCGCCCGTTGATCACCCAGTGGTTGCCATCCTGCCGGCAGGTGGTTTGCATCATCGATGGATCGCTGCCCGCGCCGCCTTCCAGCGCCGGCTCGGTCATGAAAAAGGCACTGCGCGCGCGCCCTTCAACCAGCGGCTTCAGAAACCGTTCCTTGATTTCCGGGCTGCCAACTTTGCCGAGCAAGTACATGTTGCCTTCGTCCGGGGCCATCGTGTTGACCGCCAGCGGCCCGAGCGGCGATAGGCCCGACTTTTGCAGCACATACGCGGTTTCCAGCTGGGTCAGGTGCCCGCCATCGGGCAGGACGTGCGGGGTCAGCACCCCGGCCGCGCGGGCCAGATCGCGCAGTTCGTACACCAGTTCGTCCAGCGGCGCGCCATGATGATCGCGGCGCGGATCGCTTTCGTATGGCACCACCACGTCGCGCACGAAGCGCTCTACCCGTTCGCCGATGTCCAGTGCGCGCTGCGTCGTCATGTGCCGTAATCCTCTGCTTGCCAAGGCGGGCCTTGCCGTTCATCGTGCAGTTTAACCGCGCGATTGAATTCGTGCCAAAGCAGACCGGGACGGGGAAATCCAGCAATGTTTGATCCCCGCGCCCAAACCCCAGCCAAGGAGCCAGCCTGATGACCGATTATCCCCTGCCGTATGACAGCGATGACCTGACCGGCCGCGTGGCATTGGTCACTGGGGCGTCTTCGGGGCTTGGCGCGCGCTTTGCCCGGGTGCTCGCGGCCAAGGGCGCCAAAGTTGCGCTCTGTGCGCGCCGGGTTGACCGGCTTGAAGCGCTGGCGGCGGAAATCAACGCTGCGGGCGGTACCGCGCTGGCCGTGCCGATGGATGCCACCGATGCCGATGCGGTGATCGCTGCGGTGGCCGCTGCCGAAGCCGCGTTCGGCACGGTCGATATTCTCGTCAACAACGCCGGGATGCCCGATGCCCAGCGCGCCCACAAGATGAGCGTGGAGCTGGTCGATCAGGTGCTGGGCGTGAACTTGCGCGGGCCGTGGATCCTGGCGTGCGAAGTGGCGCGGCGGTTGATCGCTG
>JBDKLL010000188.1:0-17625 GCA_039795595.1 Pseudomonadota bacterium | reverse complement strand
TCGCTCAACCTGGAAACCTGGGACGAGTGGAAGGACGACAAGCGCTTCATCGAGGACGTCATGCGCTTCCTCGACAACGTCCTGCAGGACTATATCGACCGCGCACCGGACGAGATGGCCCGCGCCAAGTATTCGGCGATGCGCGAACGTTCGGTCGGCATGGGGGTGATGGGCTTCCATTCGTACCTGCAGAAGAAGGGCGTGGCCTTCGAAAGCGCGATGGCCAAGGCGCTCAACCTCAAGATGTTCAAGCACGTTGCCGCCAAGGCGGACGAAGCCAGCCTGCTGCTGGCGCAAGAACGCGGGGCCTGCCCGGATGCCGCCGATATGGGCGTAATGCAGCGCTTCAGCTGCAAGATGGCGATCGCGCCGACCGCGTCGATCAGCATCATCTGCGGCGGCACTTCGGCCTGCATCGAACCGATCCCGGCCAACATCTATACCCACAAGACCCTTTCGGGCAGCTTCGTGGTCAAGAACCCGTACCTTGAAAAGCTGCTGCAAGCGAAGAGCAAGGATTCAACCAACGTCTGGAATTCGATCCTTGAACGCGGCGGTTCGGTTCAGCACCTCGATTTCCTCAGCCCGGAAGAAAAGGGAACGTACAAAACCAGCTTCGAAATCGACCAGCGCTGGCTGCTTGAATTCGCAGCTGATCGCACGCCCTATATCGATCAGGCACAATCGCTGAATCTCTATATCCCGGCCGACGTGGAAAAGTGGGATCTGATGCAACTGCACTTCCAGGCGTGGGAGCGCGGGATCAAGAGCCTGTATTACCTCCGCTCAAAATCGGTGCAGCGCGCCGGCTTTGCCGGGGGGGTCGAAGCCGACAACACTGCCGATGCCCCGGTGATGGAACTGAGCGCGGGCGGCCAGACCGATTACGAGGAATGCCTCGCGTGCCAGTAAAGGGCTGATCCGATGGCGGTGACGGCCGTTACAAATCGCGACCATTCGCGGCTTGCCGTTACCGCCCCTTGCAGCTTGGAGGGCGGCTCGATCCCCCTCCAAGGAGTTTTCAATAATGCGCAAATGGCACCGCTGGCTTTCCATTACCTTTGGCGTGGTCCTGCTCTGGATCGCGGTTACGGGCGTGCTCAGCCAAATCCCGCTCTGGGGCGAAACCTTCGGCGCCAAGGATGCCGAACAGGCCAGCACCGCACCGCAAGTGCCGGTGGGCTTCAAATGCCCCGAAACTATGCAGTGCCGCCCGAAAAAGCCGCAGGGCGTGATCAACGCCGGGTTGCTGCATCACCTGCACTCGGGCGAAAGCTTTGGCCCGGCGGGGGTGGTGATCGCCACGCTATCGGGTCTGGTAATGGTGTTCTTCAGTTTTTCGGGGCTGTGGCTCTATATCCAGATGTGGCGCAACCGCAGCCAGCGCGGCGTAACCCCGCGGTGGTTCTGGAAATGACCCGGCCGCGCGCCCTCACCCCAGTCTGCGGCGCCATGCCGATTGATCCACAGTTCCAGCACCGGTTCCGCTTGGGCGGCACGGGTGCGCGCCCTATCCTACCTGCTTTCCGTCCGGAGTCGTACGATGTCGCTGCTTGAAGCCCGCAAGACCTACAAGCCCTTCGAATACCCGTGGGCCTATGATTTCTGGAAGCGCCAGCAACAGGTCCACTGGATGCCGGAAGAAGTTCCGCTGGGCGAAGACTGCCGCGATTGGGCGCAGAAGATCAGCGAGCATGAACGCAACCTGCTCACCCAGATCTTCCGCTTTTTCACACAAGCCGACGTGGAAGTGCAAGATTGCTACCACGAAAAGTATGGCCGGGTGTTCAAGCCGACCGAAGTGAAGATGATGCTGGCGGCGTTTTCCAACATGGAAACCATCCACATCGCGGCCTATTCGCACCTGCTCGACACGATCGGGATGCCCGAAACCGAATACGGGATGTTCCTCGAATACGAGGAAATGCGCGCCAAGCACGATTACCTCCAGCAGTTCGGGGTCAGCACCGATGAAGACATCGCCCGCACGCTGGCGATGTTCGGCGGGTTTACCGAAGGGCTGCAACTGTTCGCCAGCTTTGCGATGCTGATGAACTTTCCGCGCTTCAACAAGATGAAGGGCATGGGCCAGATCGTGACCTGGTCGGTGCGCGATGAAAGCTTGCACTGCGAAGGCATCACCAAGCTGTTCCATACTTTCGTCAAGGAACGCGACTGCCTGACCAAGTCGGTCAAGGAAGACATCATCGATTGCTGCCAGAAGACCGTGCGGCTGGAAGATGCCTTCATCGATCTGGCGTTCGAACAAGGCCCGGTTCCGGGGATGAGCGCCAAGGAAATCAAGCGTTACATCCGCTACATCGCTGACTGGCGCTTGGGCCAACTGGGCATGCCCGCGATCTACATGATCGAAGATCACCCGCTGCCGTGGCTGGCTCCGCTGCTCAACGGGGTGGAACACGCCAACTTCTTCGAAACCCGCGCCACCGAATATTCGAAGGGCGCAACCAAGGGTAACTGGCAGGACGTTTGGGCCAGCTTCGATTCCCGCCGCAACGCCAAGGCCAGCGATGCGGCCAACGAAGCCGGGGATGCCGCCAACGAACCCGATATGTTCGGTGGAACCGTGGCTGCCGAATAAGGCAACTAGCGGATTTTACTGCCAACAGACCGGGGCCCGAAGACCATTGCGGTTTTCGGGCCCTCGTTTTTATCAGTTGCCGCGTTCAGCCCTTTCCAATCCGGACAAACCACGGCATCACTTTCATCACACAGCATAAATCAGAGAGGATCAACGATGGCTGCCTATATCGTTTTCATCCGCGAACGCGTGCATGATGTCCCCGCGATGGAGACATACGGCGCCGCAGCCGGACCGTCGCTGGCCGGGCATTCCGCCAAGCCGCTGGCGTTTTACGGCGCGATCGAAACGCTCGAAGGGCCGGCCGCCGACGGATCGGTGATCATCGAATTTCCGACGATGGACGAAGCCTTGGCGTGGTATCGTTCCGACGCCTACCAGGACGCGCGCAAGCATCGCTTCCAGGGCGCAGATTACCGCGTATTCGTTACCCAGGGGCTCTGAATCAAGGCCCTGAACCAAAGCCTAAACCGGGCCATCAGGCTGGCGGCGCGTTCACGCCCAGCAGAACGCGCCGCAGATTGCCCCCTTCCCGGTGCAGCAGCACCAGCAAGTACAGCATCAGGAAGCCCGCGCCGCCGAAAAACGCGGCCACGGCCAGCACCCATCCGCCAAAGCTCCACCCATTGCGCCATCCGGTCCACAGCGCGGACAGCACCAGCAGCGCAAGAAAATCGGCATTGAACTGGCCGGGCCAATGCCCTTCGCCGATCGCCCCGAAAAAGATCGGCAGCAATCCCAGCCCATCGTGCCCCACAACATAGGCCGTGAACGCCAGCAACGCGCTCCACGCCACTGCCAGATAGATCCGCAACGCCATCATGCCGCCATTCCCCCGCTTGGTGTTTGCCCCCACAATCTGAAGCAATTCCCGCAGCATGGAAAGCGCCGAATGCCCCCGGATCAAAGCGCGGCAGCGATCCCGGCCACGATCCGTGCCGCGGCCTGGCCATCGCCGAACGGGTTATGCGCCTGCGCCATCGCCGCATAGGCCGCAGGATCATCGAGCAGCCGGCAGGCTTCCGCCACGATCCGCTGCGGATCGGTACCCACCAGCCGGGCGGTGCCGGCTGCGATCCCTTCGGGGCGTTCGGTGGTTTCACGCAGCACCAGCACCGGCTTGCCCAGCGCGGGCGCTTCTTCCTGCACCCCGCCGCTATCGGTCAGGACCAGATGCGCGCAGGCCAGCAGGTGCGTGAAATTAGGGTAATCAAGTGGCGCGATCAGCCGGACGTTCGCCAGCCCGGCAAGCGTGCGATCCATCACCTTGCGCACGTTGGGGTTGGGATGCACCGGCACGATCACCGCCACGTCAGCGCGCGCCGCGATCTGGCGCAACGCCGCGGCGACCCCGTCCAACCCGGCGCCGAAATTTTCCCGTCGGTGACAGGTTACCGCGATGATCCGCCGGCCCGCGAACCCGGCGATCAGTTCGGCCAGCCCGGCCACCAGCCCCGGCTCGGCCGCAATCCGCGCCCGCACCCAGTGCAGCGCATCGATCACGGTATTGCCGGTGACCCGGATCCGGCTTGCGGGAATGGTTTCGGCCAGCAAGGCCGCCTGCGCGCCCGGCGTTGGTGCAAAATGGAGGCTGGCGATCGCACTGATGATCTTGCGGTTCACTTCCTCGGGCCACGGGTGGTGGATATTGCCCGAACGCAACCCGGCTTCGACATGATCGACCGGGATCTTGCGGTAATAGGCCGCCAACGCCCCGGCCATCGCGGTGGCCGTATCACCCTGCACGATTACCCGGGCGGGGCGCTGGGCATCCATCACTTCGCCCAGCCGGGTCAGTAAAAGGGCGGTCAACCCATCAAGCGTCTGATCGGCCCGCATCAGATCCAGATCATAGTCTGGCACAATCCCCGCGATCGCCAGCACCTGATCGAGCAAGGCGCGGTGCTGGGCCGAAACACAGACGATCGGCGCGAAGCGTGGATCGGCGCGCAGCGCGGCGATCACCGGCAACAGCTTGATCGCTTCAGGCCGAGTCCCGAATACGATCAGCACCCTCGCCGCCCCGGTGGCTGTACGCTGCGCCACGGATACCCCCTAATCCTTTAATATAGAACAATAAATAAGAACGAGACGCTGAACGCAAGAGCGATTATGTGCGATGATCATGCGTGTTCTGGTTACCGGTGCGGCCGGCTTCATCGGATTTGCCCTTGCCCAGCAATTGCTGGCGCGCGGCGATGTGGTGATCGGGATCGACAACCTGAACGATTATTATGCCGTCAGCCTCAAACAGGCCCGGCTCGCCGCGCTCACTGCCGCAGGTGGCAGCCGCTTTGCATTCCACCCGATCGACTTTGCCGACATGGCTTCATTGGACGCCGCGCTGGCTGGCACCGCAATCGACCGGATCGTGCATCTGGGGGCACAGGCCGGGGTGCGATACAGCCTTGAAAACCCGCAGGCCTATGTCGCCTCGAATCTGGCGGGCCACGTCAACGTGCTTGAACTGGCGCGCCACCGCGCGGTGGCGCACATGGTCTATGCCAGTTCATCTTCGGTCTATGGCGGGAACGCCAAGCTGCCGTTCGCGGTGGAAGACCGGGTTGACCATCCGGTATCGCTTTACGCCGCAACCAAGCGGGCCGACGAACTGATCAGCGAAACGTACGCCCACCTCTATCGCCTGCCGCTCACGGGGTTACGGTTCTTTACCGTTTATGGCCCGTGGGGCCGGCCCGACATGATGATGTGGGACTTTACGCGCCGGATTCTCGCGGGCGAACCAGTGCCGGTGTTCAACCACGGCGAAATGTACCGCGATTTCACGTATATCGATGACATCATCGCCGGGACGATTGCCGCACTTGATCATCCCCCCACGGATGATCGCAGCAAAAAAGCCGGCGGCAGCATCGCCCCGCACGCGCTCTACAACATCGGCAACCATCGCTCGGAACACCTGATGACGGTGGTTGGCCTGCTCGAACAGGCCTGCGGGCGCACCGCGCAAATCGAATTCCTGCCGATGCAGTCGGGCGACGTTCACAAGACTTATGCCGATATCAGCGCGATCAGCCGCGACCTTGGCTATGCTCCAACCACCGCGATCACAGACGGTGTCCCCAGTTTTGTGCGCTGGTTCAGGGATTATCACCGCGTCTGACACTTGATGCGCGGCGCGGCATCGGCAATCACAGTGCCATGTCGATTCTCAGTGACCGTTGGATCCGCGATGAAGCCCGCCGTTCGGGCATGATCGAACCGTTTGTCGAACGCCAGCAGCGCGATGGGTGCATTTCCTATGGCCTGTCGTCGTATGGTTATGACGCGCGCGTGGCGGATGAATTCAAGATCTTCACCAACGTGCACAGCGCGGTGGTCGATCCCAAGGATTTTGACGACAACAGCTTTGTCGACATCAAAAGCGATGTCTGCGTGATCCCACCCAATTCGTTCGTGCTGGCCCGCACGGTCGAATATTTTCGCATCCCGCGCGATGTGCTGGTGATCTGCCTGGGCAAGAGCACCTATGCCCGCTGTGGCATCATCGTCAACGTCACCCCGCTGGAACCCGAATGGGAAGGCCACGTGACGCTGGAATTTTCCAACACCACGCCGCTCCCAGCCAAGATTTACGCCAATGAAGGCGCGTGCCAGTTCCTGTTCCTGCAGGGCAACGAACCCTGCGAAGTCAGCTATGGCGATCGCAGTGGCAAATACATGGGCCAGCGCGGGGTGACGCTGCCTCGCCTGTAAACACCCACCACGGCAGACCATCTAATCTGCAGGAGAAGCGCCGATGACCACGCCGATGTTCGACCAGTGGCGCGCCCGCTCTCCGCATTACGATGCCACCCACGAAGCCGTGTGCGATACGGTCCGCACCTTCGTCGCCCGCGAAATCACCCCCCACGTTGATGCGTGGGAGGCCGCCGGCGAACTGCCGCGCGAGCTGCACCGCAAAGCCGCGGCGGCTGGCATTCTGGGCCTGAACTATCCCGAACAATACGGCGGCACGGGCGATGCCTTCACGCTGTTTCACAGTCTGGTGCAGACCGAAGAACTGGCCCGGCCCGGCGCGGGCGGGATCTGTGCTTCGCTGATGACCCACGGGATCGGCCTGCCGCCGATCCTCGCGATGGGCAGCCGCGAACTGCAAGAACGGATCGCGCCGGCGGTGCTGGCCGGAGAAAAGATCATCGCGCTGGGGATCACCGAACCCGGCGGCGGATCCGATGTCGCCAACCTCAGGACCAAGGCGGTCCGCAAGGGCGCGGCTTATGTGGTCGATGGGGAAAAGACCTTCATTACCTCAGGCGTGCGGGCCGATTACATCACGCTGGCGGTGCGCACCGGCGGGCCGGGGATCGGCGGAATTTCGCTGTTGCTAGTGGAACTGGACCGTCCGGGCGTCTCGCGTAGCCCGCTGGCCAAGATGGGTTGGCATGCCAGCGACACCGCAACGATCCATTTCGATGCGGTAGAAGTGCCGGCCGAAAACCTGATCGGCCCTGAAAACGGTGGGTTTGCCGGGATCATGCGCAATTTCAACGGCGAACGACTGGGCATGAGCCAACAGGCCAACGCCTTTGCCCGGATCTGCTTCGAAGACGCGCTCGATTGGGCGCGCAATCGTGAAACCTTTGGCAAGCCGCTGATCACCAATCAGGTGATCCGCCACAAGCTGGCCGACATGGTCCGCCGGATTCAGGCCACGCAGGCGTGGATCGATCAGTGCGCCTGGTGCGTGATGCACGACAAGGCGTTCCCCGGCGATTTTGCGCTGCTGAAAGTGCAGGCCACGCAGACGATGGAATTCTGCGCCCGCGAAGCCTGCCAAATCTTGGGCGGGGCCAGCTTCATGCGCGGTAGCCGAATCGAACGGATCTACCGCGAAGTGCGGGTCATGGCGATCGGCGGCGGGAGCGAAGAAATCATGTTCGATCTGGCCAGCCGCCAATATCACTTCTGACGATTTCCCTTGCCCGCAACGCTGTAATCGCTTCTTCTCCCCATTCCACGCGGCTGCAGTGGCCGAGCGGGAACGGAGAGCAAAATGGCTAATCTCGCAGCGCCACTGGGGCGCATCTTAATGTCCTTGATTTTCATCCTTGGCGGGCTTGGCAAGCTGGCTGCACTAGCCGCTACGGGAACCTATATGCAAAGCATGGGCATCCCCGCCATCTTGGCATTGCCGGCCGCGTTGTTTGAATTGTTCGCCGGATTGGCCATCCTGCTAGGCTGGCGCACCCGCGCGGTTGCCGTCATCCTTGCAGGCTTCTGCATCGTTACGGCGGCGATCTTCCATCGCAATTTCGCGGATCAGATCACGATGATCATGTTCATGAAGAATGTGGCGATGGCTGGCGGATTTCTGATCCTTGCCGCCCATGGTGCCGGTGGGATGAGCCTCGACGCGCGGCAGGGGCGCTGATCCCCCGGCGGCCGTAGCGGCAACCATATTCAGTTCGACATTGCCACCGGACTTGTGCTGTTCTTGGGTAAAGCCGAACTGCACAGATTCGGCGGCAATGGAGAGTTTTGAATGACCGCAAAGGCCGATCGCCCGTTCGATATCGTCGTCTATGGGGCCACCGGTTACACGGGCCGGCTGGTCGCGGAATATCTCGCGCACCATTATCAGGGGCAAGGCCCGAAGTGGGCAATGGCCGGGCGCAGCGCGGCCAAACTGGCCGAAGTGCGCGAACTGGTCGGCGCACCGGCGGATACGCCGCTGATCGTTGCCAATTCCGACGATCCTGCCAGCATGAAGACCTTGGCCGAACAGACCCGCGTGGTCATCACCACGGTCGGGCCATACCAGCTTTACGGCGAACCGCTGCTGGCGGCCTGCGTTGCCGCCGGCACCGATTATACCGACTTGTGCGGGGAACCGGTGTGGATGCGCCAGATGGCCGACAAGTACCACGCCGCGGCCAAGGCATCGGGCGCGCGCATCGCGTTTTCATCGGGGTTTGATTCGATCCCGTTCGATCTGGGCGTGCTGATGCTGCAACGCGATGCCACCGCACGGTTCGGTGCGCCGGCCCCGCGGGTGAAGTGCCGGGTGCGCGCGATGCAGGGTGGTTTTTCGGGCGGCACCGCCGCCAGCCTGACGGCCACGATGGCTGCGTTGGCGAAAGACCCCGCGCTGGTCCCGATCATGCTCAGCCCGTTCGGGATCACCCCCGGCTTTGAAGGCCCGGCCCAGCCGCGCGGCGATGCGCCGGAATTCGATGCGGCGCTGAACAGTTGGTGCGCGCCGTTCATCATGGCGACGATCAACACCAAGAACGTGCATCGCACCAACTTCCTGCTGGGCCATCCATACGGCACCGATTTCGTCTATGACGAAATGGTGCTGACCGGCCCCGGCGATCAGGGTGAAGCAATCGCCAAGCACGTCGCCTCCACCCCAATGATCGGCAATCCCACCGATCCCAAACCGGGCGAAGGGCCAACCAAGGAAGAACGCGAAAACGGCCATTACGACGTGCTGTTCATTGGCGAATATCCAGATGGGCGCACGCTGCGTTATGCCGTCAAGGGGCGCTATGATCCGGGTTATGGATCGACCAGCCGGATGATCGCCGAAACCGGCATCGCCCTGCTGTCCTGCCCGGCAGCGGGGGCGGTGGCCACGCCCGGTGCCTTGCTGGGTGAAGCGCTGGTCGAACGGCTGCGCGACCACGCGGAAATCACCTTCGCCCCCGAAAGCTGAGCGCGGCGATGCGCGGGCTTCGCAGCGAAAGCGAATGGAAACTGGGCTGGCGGATTGCCGGTGCGGCGGCGTTTGCCAATGCCACCGGTATTTCCCTGGTGTTCTACACGTTCTCGATGTTCCTGATCCCGATGGCCCGGGAACTGGGGCTGACCCGCGGTGAAACCGGGATGGTTCAGGCGCTGATCATCACCGCGGCGCTGGGTGCGCCGCTGATCGGCCGGCTGGCTGACCTATATGGATTTCACCGCGTCTTTATTGCTTCCAGCCTGCTGATGGGCGCGATCGAACTGACGCAGGCCCGCTTGATGCACGGGCTTGGCCTGCTGGCCGTTACGGTGGCGCTGTCAGGCGTGGTTGGCGGCGGGGCCAGTTCGGTGCTGTTAACCCGGCCGGTCAACGCCCATTTTCGGCGTTACCGCGGGTTGGCGCTGGGCATCGTTGGCGCGGGCGCTTCAGTATCGACCATTTTTATCCCGCCACTGCTGCACACGGTAATTGATACATGGGGCTGGCGTGAAGGCTTTCTCGCGCTGGCGCTGATCGGGCTGCTGATCGGCCTGCCGGTGGTCACCTTGCTGATGCCGCGCAGCGCCGCGATGACGCATTCCGCCCCGGTGATCGGCACAGGCGATGAGGTTGGCGGGGCCGCATTCCTGCGCCAACGCGATTTCTGGTTGCTCGCGGCGGCCAATTTTCTGGCCAATGTCACGATTTCAGGCACGATCAGTCAGCTTTCCCCGATGATTCAGGACGAAGGCTTGTCCGCCGCCAATGCCGCGTGGGGGCTATCGGCCTTCGCGGTGGGCCAGCTCGCCGGCAAGATCGGCGGGGGCTGGTTGCTCGATCGGATCGAACCCCGGTTGATCGCGGTGGTGCTGACCGCGATTCCCAGCGTGGGCTTTGCGCTGTTCCTGTTCGAAGCGACCCCGGTCAGCGCAATGCTCGCCGCCTGTGCGTTGCTGGGCCTGTTGCAGGGGGCCGACATGGGGATCTTCGCCTATTTCATTGGCCGCCGGTTCGGCGCGGCGCGCTATGGCACGGTGTTTGGCGCGCTGCATGGGCTAGGCTGGATCGGCACCGGCCTTGGCATCGTGCTGTTCGGGCTGACGTTTGACCGCTTCGCCAGCTATGCCCCGATTCAGGCACTGTCGATCGGTGTGCTGGTGCTGGCCGCGCTGCTGTTCCTGCCGGTGCGCCTTCCTGCCGAAACGCAGGCGGAGCAAGTGCCGGAACCAGTGCTGACCTAAAGCGCCTGTGCCGCCACCGCCGCGGCGGCGCGGGCGCGGTCTTCGCTCACGCCCAGCCCGGTTAGGCCAAGCACGAGCATTTCTTTCAGCCGGACCGCGGCTTCGGCCCGGCTATGCCCGCGTTCGATCACGTTAAGCTGGGCAACCTGGCATAGCCCCAGCCAGAACCGCACCCCGCTGCGCGCGGCTTCTGGGCGCGCCAGCCCGGCGGCGATCAACCGTTCGATATCGGCGCGGATCCCGCGGTTCAGATCGTGCTCCAGCCCGGTTGAAAGTTCCAACCCGCGCAGCATCACGATCGCCTGTTTGCGCTGGGCCAGTGCAAAATCGACCGCCACCCGCATCCCGCCTGCCAGCCGCGCCACCGGATCTTCGATCCCGGCATTGGCCGCATCGACCCGGGCTTCCAGTTCAGCACGCACCGCTGCCCCGATCGCGTTGGCGAACCCGGGCTTGTCGGTAAAGTGGTTGAAGAAGCTGCCTTTGGCCACCCCGGCGCGGTTCACCACTTCATCGATTGCGATGGCATCGATCGGACGTTCGGCCAGCAATTCAAACCCCGCGGATAACAACGCCGCCCGCGTCCGCGCCGCACGCGGGTTTGCGGGAGGGCTTCCCTCAGGAGTGGACGACGCAGCCATGCTGCGTTCGTGGCATCACTTGACTGTTCGGTCAACACCACTAAGTTGACCAAACAGTCAAAAGCGAATCGTCGAATTTGCAAGCGACGGGAGAGAGACAGGTGAGCGTGATCCGCATCGAAGATATCGCCCACGTGCGTTACGGCGCGCCTGATCTGCCCAAAATGCAGCGCTTCCTTGAGGATTTCGGCCTGTCATGCAGCGCCGTGGATGGGCGACTCTATGCCCGCGGCACCGATGGCCGGCCCTTCCTGCACGTCACCGAACCGGGCCACGCCGGGTTCCGGGCGCTGGGCCTGCGCGCGGAAAGCGTGGCCGATCTGGCCGCACTGGCCGCTTACGATGACGCCCTGGTGGAAGACCTGCATGAACCCGGCGGCGGGAAGATCGTGCGGCTAACCGATCCCGATGGATTCCGGATCGAAGTTGTCGCCGGGCAGGCCTGTATCCCCGGCACCTTGCCGTTTGCCGACCCACCGCGCAACACCGCCGCCCAGCGCCTCCGCCTGCGCCAACTGGTGCGGCTTGATCGTGCGCCAGCCCACGTCCGCCGGATCGGCCACGCGGTGCTGAACGTGTCTGATTTCCGCACCTCCGAACGCTGGTACAAGGAGCGCTTCGGGTTCCTTACGTCAGACGAAGTTGAAGCCGCCAAGGGCGTGCCGCTGGGCGCGTTCATGCGCTGCGACCGGGGCAGCAAGCCGGCGGACCACCACACCCTGTTCCTCGCACAGTTGCCGCAAAAGCCGGCGATCCTCCACGCCGCATTCGAAGTGGCCAACCTTGATGACCTGATGCTGGGGCACCAGCACCTCAAGGCTGCCAAACGCGATCAGGCGTGGGGCGTGGGGCGGCATATCATGGGTAGCCAGGTGTTCGATTACTGGCGTGATCCATGGGGCCATGAACTGGAACACTGGACCGACGGCGATCTGCTGACCGCAGACGATCCCCCGCAAAAACAACCGATGAGCGCGCTGCTCGACGTGCAATGGGGCAGCCCGCACCCGATGTTTGCCGGCAAGGCCGCCCCGCCCCCGGGGCTGGTTGCCTTCGTCACCGCACTCACCTTACGCATCAAGCGGCTGTTGCGCCGCCAACCCAAGGGAACTGCCGCATGAAACTCGCCACTTATCACGCCGATGGCCAGACCCGGACCGGGATTGTCGTGGGCGATCGCCTGATCGACACCGGGCTGGACGGAACGATGATCGACCTGATCGCGCGCTGGGCAGACCTGCGCCCGAAGCTTGAAGCCAAGGCCGCTGCCGGCGGCGGGGTGCCGCTGAGCACGGTGAAACTCTGCGCGCCAGTGCTGCGGCCGGGCAAAATCTTTGCGATAGGGCTGAACTATGCCGATCATATCGCGGAATCGAACATGGGCACGCCCGAACGGCAGGTGTGGTTCACCAAGGCCCAGACCAGCGTCAACGGCCCGTACGATCCGATCCTGATCGCGCGCGGCACCGCCACCAACGATTACGAAGCCGAACTGGTGGCAGTGATCGGCAAGCGCGCCAAACACGTCAGCGCAGCCGATGCGGCAGAGTATGTGTTCGGGTATTGCGTGGGCAACGATGCCACCGAACGCATGACCCAGCACGCCGGGCCGCAATGGTCGCTGGGCAAGAGCTTCGATACCCACGCCCCGATGGGGCCGTGGCTGACCACTGCCGACGAACTGGGCGATCCCCACCGACTGGGCATCCGCTGCTTCGTCAACGGCGAAAAACGCCAGGATTCGAACACCCGCCACCTCGTTTTCAACCTGTGGCAGCAGATCGAACACCTCTCCGCGGCAATGACGCTGGAACCGGGCGACGTGATCTTCACCGGCACCCCGGGCGGGGTCGGTGCGGCGATGGACCCGCGCCAGTTCCTGCAAGTGGGCGATGTGGTGCGGGTCGAAATCGACGAACTCGGCCATATCGAAGGCACGATGCAGGCAGAGGCATAACCGATGGGCGCGGCGGACGGGTTCGATTGCGATGTCCTGATCGCGGGTGGCGGGCCAACCGGGGTCACGCTGGCGCTGTTGCTGGCGCGGCGCGGGGTCAGCGTGATCGTGGCGGAAAAGGAAGCCGATATCTATCCGCTGCCGCGCGCCGCGCACCTTGACCATGAAACGATGCGGATCCTGCAGGAAGCCGGCGTGGCCGAGCGGGTGATGGCCTCAAGCCGGTCAACCGCACGCTATGATTTCCTCAATGCTGCGGGCGATGTGCTGCTGCGCTTTGAAGGCAACGATCGCACCGCCGCCGGTGGCTGGCCAAGCAGCAACATGATCCACCAGCCCAGCGTCGAAGCCGCCCTGCGGGCAGAACTGGCCAGCCAGTCAGCGGCCTGCCTGCAACCGCGCTGGGACGTGCAGAGCTTTGTTGACGATGGCTCCGGTGTAACCGCGCAAATTGCCACCCCCGCCGGTGAACGCACGCTGCGCGCACGCTATCTGGTGGGGGCCGATGGCGCGCGTAGCCCGGTCCGCGAAGCCTGCGGCATCGCCTTCGAAGACCTTGGCTTTGAAGAACCATGGCTGGTGGTCGATACCATCGTGCATGATGCCACCCGGCTGCCCACCGCCAACTTGCAGATCTGCAATCCCGAACGCCCCACCACTTGCGTGCTGATGGGCGAAGGCCGGCATCGCTGGGAGTTCATGATCCGCCCCGGCGAAGATCCGGCCGCGATCAGCACCGAGGCGGCAATCGCCGCGCTGCTTGAACCATGGGGCGTTGCCGGCGCGGTCACGCTTGAACGCAAGGCCGTCTATACCTTCCGCGCACGGATTGCCCGGCAATGGCGCAAAGGGCGGGTGTTGCTGGCTGGCGATGCCGCGCACCAAACCCCACCTTTCGCCGGGCAGGGTATGTGTTCGGGCCTGCGCGATACTGCCAATCTGGCGTGGAAACTGGCGGCCGTAACCCGCGATGGCGCGGCCGATCGCTTGCTCGACAGTTATCAGCCCGAGCGCGAACCCAATCTGCGCGCCACGATCGAAATGGCGATCATGATGGGCCGCACGGTGTGCATCACCGATCCGGCCGCCGCCGCGATGCGCGATGCCCAGATGCTCGCCGCGCGCGCGGCCGGGCAATCGCCCGATGGTGCGGTGGAATATCCGCCGATCGCCACCGGGGTAATCCTGAAGGACAGTTCGGCGGCAGGCCAATATTTCCCGCAACCAATCGCCGCAGATGGGACGCGGCTCGATGACGTGCTGGGTAGCGGCGCGTGGATGATTGCCCGCCCCGATCTGGCAACCCCCGAACTTGCCCCCTTCAGCGGTGCCTTGATGGCATGGCTGGATCTGCACGCTGCCGAAGCCGTGCTGGTCCGCCCCGATCGCCATGTGTTTGGCACCGGCCCAGCCGAAGCATTGCGGGAGAGCTGGGCCACGGCTCTCGCCTCGCGGTAAGCGCCGGCAAATTTGCCAACCGAACTGCCTCAAAAATGCCCGCAGAATTGTAAGTATCGCAAACATATTTTATAGGATGCTTGCGTGCTGGAGTCGCAAAATAGCGCGCTGCAAACAGTTTGGTGACAGACTGTTTGTAAAATCAGACCCTTCGTCTAATAATTGGAAGGGCTGTGGGGAATGGGCGCGAAATAATGTTCAACATCAAGGAAAGCATTTTTTCGCTGACCTTCCTGCTCGCCCTGCTCGGGCTGGCCTATCCCTATCTGATCACCGGCGGGCGCGAACTGCTGCGCCTGACCTCGCTCTATCGCGCTGTGGCGACTGTGCTGCTTGTCCTGTTCGCGCTGGTGATCGTGCTCGCGCCGTGGATCGGTGAACGGGCTTTGGTCTCCGCTCAGCTATTCGGCAGTTGCGGGTTGTTCTGCATGGCGCTCGATATGCGCACGCTGGGGCGGCCGCGCGCGTCGCTGGCGCGGCAGGTTCGCCCGCTGCTGCTCACACTGGGGGTGGTCGGGATCGCGTTTGCCGCCGCAATCAACCTGCAACCGATCGCTGCGCTGCTGGCGATCAACCTGCTGCTGGCAGCCGGCTATGGCTGGATCGCGGCGGAAGCCCTATCGGCATGGCGCAAACGGCCAACGGCCAACTTGCTCACCATTTGCCTGTGCGGGTTTGTAGGCGCGGTGGCGATGCTGGTGCGGGCTGACCTGATCTTCATCAGTTTCAGCATCACCGAACTGCACGAAGCCACCCCGGCATTCATCGCGCGGGCGATCGCGTCGTTCGCGCTGCTGCTGGCCGCGCTCGCGCTCAGCAACGAACACCTTGCCAGCCTTGCGCAAGATGAACGCCAGCGCACTACCGTGCTGGATGGCGAACTGTTCCAGATCCTGACCCAGATTGCCGAACGCCGGGCTGGCCGCACCCCACTGCAAACCCAGCATATCGTCCAATGCGCGAGTTTGCTGGCGCGCAAGCTGCTGCGCGGACGATCGCCGGGACGCGGCGCTGAATCGCGGTTGCCAGAAGTGCTGCAGCAATGCGCCGGCGCGTTCGACATCGGCCTGACCGGCATTCCCACCACGGCAAATGCAGGCATCACTGCCGATGGACCGGCCAGCTTCACCCAGCACCCCGTGATCGGCGAAAGCTTCTTTCTGGCGCTGGATCGGCAGCGCCGCGGCACCCCTGAAGGCCTGCCCCAACGCCATCAATTGCTGCAAACCGCAGCGCAGATCGCCGGCAACTATTGCGAAGCATGGGATGGCAGCGGATTTCCACACGGCAAGGCCGGGCGGGCAATCCCGCTCCCCGCGCGGCTGGTCACGGCGGCTTGCGCTTATGCGGCCCTGCTGGACGAAGCCCGCCAACCCGGCCAGCGCTATGCCGTCAATCGCATCGCCGATGCCCTGATCAACCAACGCGGGCGCAAGCTCGACCCGGATCTGGTCGATCTGCTGATTGCGGATGAACCCAAATTCGCCGTCCTGTTCGACGACACCTTGCACCCGTTGGCCGCATGAAAACCGAATACCCGATCATGGCCCTACTGGGCATCGAGCTGTTCCTGCGGCTGGGGTTGCTGCTGCCATATATTGGCAAGCAAGGCCGCGACCTGATCGCCATCACCACGATCTATCGCCCGATCGCGCTGGCGGTCTTCATCGTCCACACGTGCGTGACCATGGCGTTGGTCGATTACCCCTATCCACCGCTGCCGGGGCTGCTAGTCCTATGGGGGCTGACCTTCTTCGGGCTGGAGATCCGCAGATCACGGGGCGCTCGAACCAATGTTCGTGCGATTCTGGGGGCAATGTCGGGGATCACAGCATTCTTTGTGATCGGCACACTGGTGGCGCCCACATGGATCGCGGTGATCCGGCCCGCGGCGCACGATGCTGCGCTGGTCCCGTTCTTGTTCTGGCTATCATGGGAAGCATTGCAGGCCTGGCGCGGCAGCCGCAACGCGCATTACCTGGTCGCTGGGCTGACGATGTTTTGCGCTTTGATCGCGCTGATCGCCTTCACCCACATCTACTCCCGCTATCCCGAAATTTCGCTCGCTCAGATCGGATACCATGTTGAAGCGATCATCTGGCTGCGGTTTCTAGGCACCGGCTTGCTCAGCCTGACGCTGCTGGCGCTCAACAACGTCTATAGCCAGCGGCTGTGGCGTGCGGCCGTGGCCAAACGCCGTGCCAAGGAAGTGTCCCTGATCGCCGCGCTGGGCGAAATCGCGCGGGTGCGGGATAACGAAACCGGCCAGCACCTGGTCCGCGTGCGCCTGTTCGTGCGCACTCTGGCACGCAACCTAGCTCGCAAGCAGCAGCTTGCACATGGTAACTCAGCAGCCTTCCTAAGCGCACTGACGCGGGCTTCGGCGCTGCACGATCTGGGCAAAGTCGCCATTCCCGACAGCATCCTGCTCAAGCCCGGGCGGCTCAACCCCGGTGAACTCGAAGTCATGCGGACCCATGCCGGCGTTGGCGCGGAAATCTTGCGCGCCGCACTCGATGCGCAACAAGGCAACAGCAGCAAAGTACTGGTACTCGGCGCGGAAATCGCCGCAAGCCACCACGAAAACTGGGATGGTAGCGGCTACCCCGCCGGGCTATCCGGCACGGCCATCCCGCAATCCGCACGGATCGTGGCGCTGGCCGATGTCTACGACGCATTGACCAGCCACCGCCCCTACAAGCAGCCGTGGACGCATGCCGAAGCCCAGGCCCATATCATCGAACTGAGCGGGACCAAGTTCGATCCCGAAATCGTCGCCGCATTCTGTGAAGAAGCCGAAACCTTCAACCAGATCGCCACCCGCTTCCGCGACGGCAAAACTAGCATCTGGGCCTGACCACACGGGGACCCCAAACCGGATCAGCCAGCGCCACCATTCAAAGATTTGGGAAAATGGAGCGGGTGAAGGGAATCGAACCCTCGTATTCAGCTTGGGAAGCTGCTGCTCTACCATTGAGCTACACCCGCATCGTGCGCAGCGCCCTTGCCATGCTGGACCGGCAGGGTCAACCGTT
>JBDKLL010000187.1:0-5569 GCA_039795595.1 Pseudomonadota bacterium | reverse complement strand
CTGCCTTGCAGGGCTATATCTACGGTTATCCGATGGTCGATCTGCTGAAGCAGCAGTTCAACGAAACCCATCAGGTCAGCCCGACCCAGCCGGTCGCCGCGCCAACCAATGTGATCGCGGTGTACCCCCATGTTTTGACCCCTGAAACGCAGGGGCAATTGCGCGCCGCCAATGCCGATACGCTCTATCTCAACGCGTGGGTTGATTTGTCGCACGGGCCGGTGCTGATCGACGTACCGGCGCTGGGCAGCCGCTATTACACGCTGGCATTCATGGATCTCTATGCGCGGCCTTACCACGTTGGCACCCGCACCAACGGCGGGAAAGCGGCGCGGTATGCCCTGGTCGGGCCAAGCGGCGGCGCGGTGCCCGAAGGCTATACCCCACTGGCATTGCCCACTGACACCGCGTGGATGCTGGGCCGCGTGCTGGTGAGCGGCCCGGACGATGCCGCGGCGGCCCAGCGCGTGGCCCACAGCATCGTGATGCGCGGCCCGGTTGGCGCACCGGTAAGCGCTGCTACGCCGCTGCAGGCATTTGACAGTCTGGCCTATTTCGAACTGCTTAACCGGGCGCTGCGCAGCGTTCCGGCGAAACCGGGCGAAACGGCGTTGATGGCAACTTTCGATGCCGCCGGCTTTGGTCCGGCGCGCCCGTTCGATGCTGCGGCGTTAACGCCCGGGCAGGCATTGGGGCTGGGCTGTGCGTTGCGGATCGGACCGCAAGTGTTGGCCAAGCGCGGCTTTCGCCCGGCGCGGATCCAGAACGGCTGGATGTGGTCGGGGGCAATGGCCAATCCGGGCAATGATTTCCTGCTTCGGGCCGAAGTTGCGCGCGGCGGGTATGTCAACGCGCCGGAGGAATCGATCTATCCCGCGGCGATCACCGATAATCGCGGCGAAATGTTGAATGGCGCGCGGCGTTATCGGCTGGTGTTCGCCAAAGGAGCCTTGCCGCCGGTCGATGCGTTCTGGTCGATCACGGCCTATGATCGGGCCACGTCGCAATTGGTCGAAAACGCGCTCCATCGGTACAACATCGGGGATCGCACGCGCGGCCTGAAATATGCCAAAGACGGATCGCTGACGCTGTATCTATCTGCCACCCGCCCGCGCGCAGGCGCGTCAAACTGGCTGCCGGTGCCGCCGGGTGCGTTCCACACGGTGATCCGGATGTATCTGCCACAGGCCGCGGCGCTGGACGGGCGGTATCAATTGCCCGCGATTGAACGGATCGATCCGTGATTGCGCCGGTGATGCCGCGGTTGGGGGGCGTGCGATGCAGATGAAGCCTAAATCGATGCTTAAGCATTGCCTGCTGGTGGGTGTGATGCTGGTATCCGGCTGCGATAAACTGCCGGCCAGCCTTGGTGGTAAGGCCGCCAAGCCAGTGCAGCTGACCGAATATCCCGAGCACGTCTATTGGGGCGATACCCACCTGCATACGGCGAATTCGCCTGATGCCTTCGGGTTCGGCAACCGCCTTGGGCCGGAAGAAGCGCTGCGGTTTGCGCGCGGGGAAGAAGTGACTTCGACGATGGGGGTTAAGGCCAAACTGGCCCGGCCGCTCGACTTTCTGGTAATTGCGGACCATTCGGATGGGCTGGGCTTCGTCAAGGCGCTGGCGGATGCGCCGCGGTTCCTGCTGCCCAACGACAAGCTCAAGCACTGGCACGATATGTTCAATGCCGGGCCAGAACAATCGTCGCGGGCCATGGGGGAAATGATCGACTTTGCGGGCAGTCCCGAAGCCAAAAATCTGGCTGATCCCAAAAAAGTGGCAGAGCAAACGGCTTCGCTCTGGGCGAAGCATATCAAAACGGTCGAAGCTTATAACGAACCAGGCAAGTTCACTGCCTTCTTCGGCTTTGAATATACCCTGATGCCCAGCGGCAACAATCTGCACCGGGTGGTGATGTTCCGCGATGGTCCGGATAAAGTTTCCAAGGTTCAGCCTTATACCACCGCCATGGGCGATAAGCCCGAGGACTTGTGGAATTACATGGAGGCTTATGAACGGACCGCGCACGGCCGCGTGCTGGCGATTCCGCACAATAGCAACGTGTCCAATGGCTTGATGTTCGAATTGACCGGGCCGGGCGGCGGGGCGATGACCGCGGCGCAGGCCCGCCGCCGGGCCGCGCGTGAACCGCTGGTTGAAGTAACCCAGATCAAGGGCGATAGCGAAGCCCACCCGTTCCTTTCGCCGTCGGATGAATTCGCCGGGTTCGGGGTGCAAGGTTGGGACAAGGCCAACCTCAACGCCAAGCAGCCAACCACCCCGGCGATGTATGGCGGCAATTACGTGCGCGAGGCGTTGAAACGGGGGCTGGTGATCGCAGGGCGCACCGGGGTGAACCCGTATCGCTTTGGCCTGATCGGTTCGACCGATAGCCACACTGGCCTGTCGACTGCGGATGAGGATAACTTCTTCGGCAAGCACACCGGCAACGAACCAACCCCACAGGGCAAGGACCGCGTTACCCCGGCGATGGACATGGGGACCAATCTGGGGCGCTATAACTGGCAGTATCTTGCCGGAGGCTATGCCGGGGTCTGGGCGCGCGGCAATACCCGTGCGGCGATCTTCGATGCGATGATGCGGCGCGAAGTCTATGCCACCACCGGCCCGCGTATGACCGTGCGGTTCTTTGGCGGCTGGGATTTTGCCCGCGGTGATCTGGCCGGCAACTGGGTCAAGTCGGCCTATCGCCGCGGCGTGCCGATGGGCGGGGTGCTGACGGCACGCGGCAAGGGCGCGCCAAGCTTTATCGTTTCGGCACTGAAAGATCCGATCGGTGCCAACCTTGACCGGGTGCAAGTGGTTAAAGGCTGGACCGATGCCCGCGGCAAGGCCCGCGAAAAGGTGTTCGACGTGGCGTGGAGTTCGCCGGAAACCCGCAAACCGGTGCGAGGCAAGCTGCCGACGGTGGGCAATACCGTTAATTTGGCGGTGCCCAACTATGCCAATTCGATCGGTGCACCCAGTTTGGTGACTGTGTGGCGGGATCCCGAATTCGATCCGGCGGCGCGCGCGTTTTATTACGTGCGGGTGATCGAAATCCCCACCCCGCGCTGGGTCGCCTACGATGCGGCGCGTTATCACCTCAAACTTGGCCCGGAAATCCAGCAAATCGCGCAGGAACGGGCCTATACTTCCCCCATCTGGTACGAGCCTAAACCATGACCAATCTTGAAGCCCGGATCGATCGGCTGGAATCGCTTGATGCGATCCGGCAACTGCCCGCCAAGTATGCCTTGGCGTTGGATATGCGCGATATGGAGGCGATGGTATCCCTGTTCCCGGCCGATGTTCGGGTGGGCAAGGATGCTGCGGGGCGGCAGGCCCTGCGCGCTTATATGGACCGGACGCTGCGTTCGCCGTTCACCGGTACGTCGCACCATATCGGCGGGCACGTGATCGAATTTGACGATCCCGATCATGCCCACGGTATCGTCTATTCCAAGAACGAGCATGAAACCGGCGATGAATGGGTTATCATGCAGATGATGTATGTGGACGATTACGTCCGCCATGACGGCCGTTGGTATTTCGCCCGGCGTCTGCCGCTCTACTGGTATGCAACCGATCTGAACAAGCCGCCGATCGGTGATAACAAGATGCGCTGGCCCGGAACCGAGTGGAGCGAAGGCAACTTCCACAAGCTGTTCCCCAGCTTTGCGGAATTCTGGTCGCGCGAAGGGGATCTTGGCGGGCCAGTGGCCGATCCGGCACCGTTGGAAAAGTTCCTTGAAACGATGCGCCGCGGGCAGGCCGCACCGAAAGTGAAAGTGCGCGCCGATTGATGGCGCTGGGGTAATGTCCTGCCCGGCCGCGGCGATCGCGGCGCGGGCAGGGTATGCCAGTTATTCCTGATTGCTGCCGGTCATGTGATTGGCAGCAATATAACCGAACGTGAGCGCCGGGCCGATCGTAACCCCGGCTCCGGGATAGCTTTCGCCCATAGCCGATGCGGCATTGTTGCCAACCGCATATAGCCCGGCAATCGGCTTGCCACCGGCATCAATTACCCGCGCCAGTGGATCGGTTTTAAGCCCGCCATTGGTGCCGATATCGCCGGGATAAATCGGCATGGCATAGAACGGCCCCTTATTCAGCGGACGCAGGCACGGGTTGGGGCCAACTCGCGGATCGCCGTACATCTTGTCGTAGGCGGCTTCGCCCCGATGGAAATCGGGATCTTCACCCTTGCCAGCAAACGTGTTGAAGCGGCTGATGGTGGCTTCCAGCGCGGTGGGATCGACACCCATATCTGCCGCCAGTTCGGCAATCGTCCGCCCTTTCTTGAGGATCGTCTTAACCATCCCGTTCTGTGCCCAATCCGGCACCAGCGGGTAAAGCGGGCCGACCGGGTAGTTGTGGCGATACGTATGATCGAACACGAACCAACTGGGGCTGGCGTTGCCGTGCTCGCGCTCTTGCCGGGCCATCTGCTGCCCGACGATGTGATAGGATGCGGCTTCGTTAAGATAACGCTGGCCGGATTGGTTGACCATGATGCACCCCGGCAGGGCGCGTTCGATCGTGCACAGTCGGCCGCGGTCTTCACCGGGAACGTAGAACACCGGTGCGGCCCAGGCCGACTGCATGTTCATCGTTTCCGCACCCGCTGCTTGCCCGGCGCGGATCGCATCGCCGGTGTTACCCCCGGTGCCGCCAGAATACTGGGCATTGGGGTAAAGCGGGGCATGGGCATCGCGCATCGCCTGGTTCTTGTCGAACCCACCCGCAGCCAGCACCACGCCCTTGCGAGCACGGATCCGCAGCACTTTGCCCTTGTGGCGGACCAGTGCGCCGACCACTTTGCCGCGTTCCTGAACCAGTTCTTCCAGCGGGCTGCTGAGCCACAGTGGCACGTTTTGTTCGTTCAAGGCCAACCGCAGTCCGCCCGCCAGCGCATTGCCCAACGTCAACCGGCGATCCTTGCGTGAGGTAAAGCGGAACGGCCAGTCCAGCCAATACCGCAGCAGGCTTTTGGCAAGGTGCAGATACCAGCGCGGGGCGCGGAACAGCAGCAGGTAAGTCTCGTCGAAATGCCAGTTGAGGTAGCCGAACAGCGATGCCGCCGGCGAGGCAAACCGTAGCGTGCGCACGTCCTTGCCGAGGCGCCGGCCATCCAGCGGCAGCGGCATGTGGGTGCGATACCCGGTGGGCGAACCGCCGGGGTTTTCGGCATGGTAATCGGGATAGGGAAACGCGTGATAGTCGATTTCGGTGTTGTCGCCCATCCAGCGCAGCATCTTGGCGGCGTTGGTTACGAAGGCGCGGATGTTTTCATCCGGGACGTTATCGGCCGATAGTGCACGGACATATTGGAAGGCATCGTCGACATTATCGTGGAACCCGGCGGCAGCCGCTTGATCACTGGCCGGGATCCAGATCCCCGCGCCCGATGTGGCCGAAGTTCCGCCCCACAGGGCTTCTTTTTCAACGATCAGCACGTCGGCATGGTTCTTGGCCGCGACCAGCGCCGAAAGCATCCCCCCCGCGCCCGAGCCGACCACCAGCACATCGACTTCCTTGTCCCACGCCTTGCTCATCGGTGTTT
>JBDKLL010000186.1:0-8447 GCA_039795595.1 Pseudomonadota bacterium | reverse complement strand
CCGGCTGGGTTCGCCCGATCGGTTTGACTGCCGTGGCCGAACAATCCGCCTTGAATGCCAGGTTGGAACCAAGATCGAGCTTCTTCGCGATCAGCTGCGTGCAATTTGCGCCGGTGGTTTGGGCGTTCCCGCTGATATTGGCGGTCATCGCGGGGAAATACATCGCCCCTTCGATCAGCATCGTCGCGTTGTTGTTGATCGCAAACGTGCCCGTCACGGTCCGCTGGCTGGTCATCGCCATCCCCGCAGTGCTGCCCGTCAACGGGGCGGTGAGGCTGAGTGAAACACCGGACGAAACGGTAATCGTCGGTGCCGAATTGAACAGGATCGTCACCCCCGATGTGCCGGTAATCGTAGAGTTCTGGCCAAGGCTGAATGCGCCATCGATGAAATAGATCCCAGTTGTCAGGGTGATCTTGGCGTTGTTGGCGATCGACAAGCCACTGCAGAAATGCCCGGGATTGATTGTTTTGGTGCCATTGAAGCTGGCCGCCTGACCGGTGCAGGCAGGCGCAGTTGGCAAAGTTACCTCGGCATAGGGATCGATCACCGCGGTTAGGCCATCAGTGGTAAGCGGCGTGCCCGTGATGGAGGCCCCGTTACCCAGAGTATAACGCCCCATCAGATAGACCGGCCCGAGAATATGCGCATTATTTTCCAGCACCAGCGCCGAAGCACTAGTCGAATTGACCGCCAGTTCGCACGCCGTGTTCGAAATCGATGACGAGTTACGGATGATGGCAGCACCACTGGCACTGGGGTCCAGCGCCAGCAGGCACCCCGAACTACGCCGCCCGGGAGCGGATACCGCGCGGGCCTTGATGGTGAAGCTGCTATATTTGAACAATTTCAGCAGGCGGGCTGGATATGCCTTCTGAACGATCACTTCGACCGAGTTGGCATCATATGTCCCGCCCGTGGCCGGCTTGTTGACGGTGACGACCACCGAATTGCTACCATTCACGAACCCATAGTTGCCGGTCATCGCCAAGGCTTCGTTGGTCAACTGGGTGGTCGTGCGCCCGGTCACACCGGCTGCGATCGCCGCAGCATCGGCCGCGGCCTGCTGCTTGCGCTGCTGCAACAACAAGGTGGTGATTTCGAGGCCCAAGGCCGCAAACCCCACCAGCACAGTCAGCACCAATGCTACCTGCACCGCCACCGAACCGCGGCGATCGAATTGCACCATGCGCAGGGCGCTGCGGGCAATATGGCCGCACAGATCGAACCACCCACCCACGGCTATTTCAGACTGTCGATCACACCGATCGCACCCGGTCCGGCCAGCAGGATGATCACCTGCGGCAAAGTGAACAACAACCCGGGGAGCGTCAGCTGCACCGGCAGCTTGCCTGCGCGTTCTTCGAGCGTGAGCAGTTCGACCCGCTTCATGTTTTCGATCGCGCCTTTAAGCGAATCGATCAGTGACGAACCATATTGCAACGACTGGCACAGCACGGTCACGATGCTGCGCATATTGACCGTATCAACCCGTTCACCAAGATTGCGAAACGCCTGTTCGCGGTTGCCGATCACGTTGATGTCCAGCAGGGTCCGCGACAGTTCTTCAGCCACCAATGGATCGCGCCCGCGCAGTTCGCGGGCCACCCGGTCGATCGCCGTTTCCAGCGCCACCCCGGAATCAAGGCAGATCAGGATCAGATCCAGCGCATAGGGCATCGCCGAGGAAATCGTATCCTGGCGCACACGAAACAGCCCCACGATATAACGTTTGCTGACCCACCAGTTGAGCGTGATCGCCATCAGCGCCACAATCGCAAACGCCGTTCGTCCGCCCAGCCACTCCACGAACAGCAAGTTGCAGATGATATGCGCCGTCGCAACGCCAAGGCCGGCAAAACCGATGCGCATCAACGCTGCGATCTGCAGGCTGCGCTGCGGCCCAAGCCGCCATTGCTGGCCCAACCAGGAAATCCCCAGCAGTTGTTCCGCAGAAATATCGGTGAACAGGAACCGCGCCACATCGCCGGCCACGGCGCCTCCGGATGGCGAACGGTCCATTGTGGCGGCCCCGCCTGCATCCCCCAGGTGGGCCGCTACGCGCCGCTCAATCAAATAACGCCGCAATCCGCCAAGATAGAGCGCAGCACCCACTGCAAATACGGCCACTTCGGCCACCAGCATGGCCGCCAGCACAGCTTGCGCAGACCCGTTCATGAAATCCGCACCCGCGAAACCAGCCGCCGAATGGTGATCAGGGCCAGAAAATAGCTCGAGAAGATGAACACGATCATGCCGTAACCATGGCTGCCGTCGGTCAGCGGGGTCAGGTAATCGGGCTGGAACAATTGCATCGCCACCAGAATCGTCGGCAAAATCCCCAGAATGACATTGGCGGTCATGCGAGCCTGCGACGTGATCGCACGGGCTTTCAGAATACTGACGTTGCGTTCACGGATAATCGCCGCAAGGCTGACCAGCGTTTCGGTCAGGTTACCGCCAACCGTATTCTGAATTGACAACGCCGCCGAGAAAAAATCGAAGTCCTTGATCTTGATGCGAGCGGCCACGGTCCGCATCGCCTGCGGCAACGGCATCCCCATGTTAAGCCATTCCGCTGCTTCACGGTAAACCCGCGCGGCAGGCTGTTGGGCTTCGCTGGCCACCCGTTCCACCGCCACGGTCACCGGCATCCCGGCGCGCAGCATCCGCACCATCATTTCGATCGTATCGGCCAGCATCGCTTCGAATGCCCGGGCCTGCCGGTTCTGCTCGGCATTGACCATGGCGAACGGCACTGCTCCCAGCGCGCCCACGGCCACCACCAATGACAGGCCCCACGGCATATTCAGCAGCCAATAAAGTACCACCCCGCTCAGCACCGCTGCGCCAATCCCGTTGGACAAGACCCGCAGCGCCGGGAGCGCGCGGGGCCACACCGCATTGATCATCAACAGATCAATCGCTCGCTCGGCTGTTGCAGCCACCCGCGCATGGAGACCAGCGCCAGCCGCCACCGGCGCCCCGGGCATGCCGGCCGGGGTCGTTGCCGCAATCCGGGCGGCAATCCCGCGCTGCCGCAGTCGGTAAAACAATTCAGCCGCCACCATGATGGCAACGCCCAGCGCAGCCATGAACACCAGTCCGACCTTGAGCACCGCGCTCATGGTTAGGTCCCGCTATCAGCACGCAAGGCGGCCATGAACGCCGTGTCGGTGCCATAGTATTCAAGCCGGTGCAGGAACCGCGGCACCCGATCCGATGCGCGGTAATCGCCCAGGATCCCACCGCGCGCGTCGATCCCCGTAAAGTGGAATTCCCACAGCGGCGCCATCGCAATTTCACCGCCGTCGTAGGAATCGACCTGATACACGCCAACCACGCGGCGCACGCCATCGCGCATGCGTTCAAGCTGGATCACCACGTCGATCGCGCTGAAGATCTGGGAACGGATCACGTGCAGCGGCAAATTGGTTTCCGCCATCTGCATCATACTTTCGATGCGGTGCACGGCATCGAACGCGGTGTTGGCGTGAATCGTGGTCATCGATCCGTTGTGGCCGGTGTTCATCGCCTGCATCATGTCGAAGGCTTCACCGCCGCGCACTTCGCCAACGATGATCCGGTCCGGCCGCATCCGCAGGGCATTGCGCACCAGGTCGCGGGCCAGGATTTCGCCGCGTCCTTCGATGTTCGGGGGGCGGGTTTCCATCGTCAGAACGTGCGGCTGGCTGAACTGGATTTCGGCCACGTCCTCGATCGTTGCCACGCGTTCGCCCGGGCTGATCGCATAGGACATCGCGTTGAGCAGCGTCGTCTTGCCCGCGCCGGTGCCGCCGGAAATGATCACATTGAGCCGGCTGCCGGCGATGATCTCCAGCCCGGTCATCATGGCTTCGGAAATGCTGCCGTTGCGACGCAGCGTTTCAAGATCGGCCATCTCGCGGGAGAATTTGCGGATCGAAATGTAGGGGCCGTTCACCGCCAGCGGTTGCAACAGCACGTTGACCCGGCTTCCGTCCTTGAGGCGCGCATCGAGCATCGGGCTGGATTCATCGACGCGCCGGCCGACATCGGCAGCAATCCGCTGGGCAACGAACAACACATGGGCCGCATCGCGAAAGCGCACGTTGGTGCGTTCCAGCTTGCCCTGCCGTTCCACATAGATGCTGTCATGGCCGTTGATCAGGATATCGCTGATCGTTGGATCCTTGATCAGCACTTCAAGCGGCCCCAGCCCCAGAATATCGTCAACGATCGCCTGCGCCAGTGTGATCTGGTCGAAACGGTTGATCGGCACCAGTCGCTCGTCGGCGATCCGGGCGATCATGTCCTCGATCATCATGCTGAGCTGGGTGGCCTCCAACCCCGCCAGCGCGGTCGGATCGATCCCGGCAAGCACTTGTTCGCGCAAGGCGAACAGCACTTTCTGTTCCCCCGCATCCTGTTCGCTTACGGCCGGTTCGGCCGCACTTTGGCCGGGCATGCTCATGTGCGGCGCAGCAGACGATCAAGCAGCGAAGCCCGCCCGGTCTGGCGGGTACGGGCCGTGCCCGAAATCATCGCGATCAACGGTTCCAGCCCGGCATCGAGATGTTCGAACCCTTCATCCCCGGCAGCGCCCAGCACCGATGCTTCGGCCACCTGCTTGCTGTAAGGAATGCATAAGTCCGGCATCCCGCCTGCCAGCTTGGCAAACTGATCCAGCGGCAGGGCATCGGGCAGATCAAACCGGTTGACCACGTGAACCAGCGTAACCCCATTGAGGATCGACGATAGCAGCGCCCGCCACCGCGCCACATCGCGGGCAGACGCCATGCGCCCATCGCTGACCAGTACCACCGTGCTGCCCAATCGCAGCAACTGGTTCAGGCCCGAAACGCTGGTCGTAGGCACTTCCGTCACGAGGTAGCGATAGCGATTGGCCAGCTTGCTGAACAAAGTCAGCAGCGGGGCTTCGCCCAGCCGGATCGGCTTGTTGAGCGGATCCAGCGTCGACATCAGATCGAGGTTGTCGGTCACTTTCGACAGCGTGCGTTCTAGGAACAGGTCATCGATCCGGTCGGCGTTGTCGAGCGCTTCGTAAACCGCGCCATTGGGTTGCAGATTAACCTGCATCGCCATGTCGCTGGAGCGCAAGTTCAGGTCCATAAGGAGCACCGGCCGAGGCGGATCATCCGACAACATCCGCGCAGTGCGGATCGCAATGCTGGTTGCCCCCGAACCGCCGCGCACGCCGATGAAGTGGATCAGCTTGCCCTGCCGGGCATTGCCCTGCACTTGGTTGTCGAACAGCAAACGGTTGAGCGTGCCGGTAATCAGATCGCCCACCAACGGCCGGAAGAAATATTCCGCCGCGCCGGCCTGCCGCAACCCGCGATAGACCCGGATATCATTGGTATCGCCGATCACCACCACCGGGGTTGACGGCGGCAACACATCGGCGATCGCGTTGAACCCGTCGATCGGGTTTTCCACTTGCGATACATCGACGATCACGAACCCGGCATCGGTCAGCGCCCCCGGATCCTTGAGCGCACTGGCCAGATCGCCGGTAATCACGCTGGCCCGCAGGCCCGAAGTCTTGTGTAGCGATTGTTCGATGATCCGCGCGGCTTCGCGATCGCGCGTAAAGACCAGCCCGGGGTTGACCACATCCATCCGGCCCCGGCTCATGATCCGCGCTCCGACAGGTTGGCCACTGTTGCCACTGGCGGCAGTTCCTGACCTTCACCAACAGGTTCGGCTTCAGGCGGATTGGCCTGCGATACCTTGCCGCCCTGAACCGGCGCAGGCTCCGCAGGAGCAGGTTGCGCTGGTCCATGCAGCAACGGGCTGTCCCCCGCGACCGGCGCATCCTTGGGCACGGCAACATTGGCAATCCCGTCAACCGGTTCCGCCAGATACGGGGTCACGATCACGATCAGCTCGGTCTTGCTGTTCTTGAACGAGCGCGACCGGAACAGTTCGCCCAGGATCGGCACGCTGCCCAGCCCCGGGAACTGCTGCAACGACCGGCTGCTGCGCTCGTTATACAACCCGGCAATCGCAAAGCTTTGCCCAAGGCCCAAATTGACCGTCGTTTCGATCCGGCGCGTGGTGATCGCGGGAATGCTGTAGCTGCCCATCCGGGTAGAGCCGATATCCGACAGTTCGCTGACTTCGGAATTGACCTTGATGCTGATGTTCGACGGATCGAGGATGATCGGGGTGAATTTCAGCCCAACCCCGAAGTCCTTCCATTCCACGCTGATTTGCTGATTATCGCCACTGCCCCGGGCCATCGGCACGGGGATTTGCCCGCCAGCCAGGAAATTCGCCGTCTCACCGGAAACCGCGGTCAGATTGGGTTCGGCCAGCACCCGCAGCAGGTTCTGCGCTTTCAGGGCATCGACCAGCCCGCCGATGGTATCCCCGCCGCGGGCATATTTGAGGCCAAGCGATGAAGCCCCGGTTACCGAACGATTGAACAGATTGTCAGCGGTTGCCGTGGCTGCGCCATCGGCCACGAACGGCGCCCGGCCGGTCAGTATGCCAACCTGGGTTGAACCGCTGGTGATCAACGCGCCCAGATTGAAGCCCAGCGTATCGGCAACGTCGCGCGATACTTCGACCACGCGCACGTGCAGGTTGACCTGCGAACCTTTGACCACCCGAACGTTGAAGTTCAGCGTTTCGCCATTTTCAAGGTACTGGCTGACCATCTTTTTGACTTTGTCGGCATCGCCGGCATTGGTCATCGATCCGGTCACGGTCAAACCCATCGGAGCGTCGAACACGCGCAAATCATTGCCCGGGAACAAATGCTCGATATTGGCCAGCAATTGTTCGATCGGGCGGCCGACATTGACGGTATATTCCAGTTCGATCCCGCGCCGGGTGGTCACCAGAATGCTGGTCGTCCCGCGCTTGCGGCCGAACACCACCAGCCGCCGCGCGTCCGATCCCTCAACGTCGGCCACGTCCTGATTGGCCACGAACACTTTGGCGGCCCCGCCGGGAATCGGCAGCACGCGCGCCTCATTCACGGCCAGCGCCACCGGCGCATTATCGGCCGCGGGCATGATCCATTCTTGGGCCAGCGCCGGGCGATCTGCACAGCCCCATCCGGCTAAGGCAGCCAGCGCCAGCAGGGCGTGGTTCGGCCCCCGGCGGATGCGTGCAGCAAGCGGAACAAACTTATTGCGCACGTTGCGAGCCTCCGCCGCGAATGATGATCACTGCCGCCCCATTCCCGGCGGATGCGCCCGGATTGCCGATCCCCGGATTACCCATGCCCGGCTTGCGCACCCGGCGCGGGGCTGGTGCCGGTGCGGGACTGGCGGCGGCGGCGGCGGCACCGGCAACAGCACCGGCCGGAACGGTGGTTGCCGCAACCTTATCAGCCAAGGCGCGCGGCCCGGCCGTATCGAACCGGCTGCGCGCAGCAACCGCCAACTGCCCGGCCGTTGCCGCGGTCAGGATGGGTGCCACCTGATCGGGCCGCACTTCCAGCGTCAGCGTGCCCCCCGCATCGGCCCCATGATCCATCACCGCAGCCCCGCCATCCTTGGGCTGCATGGCACCGTTGATGGCAATCACGCGGACATTGGTGATGGTCATCGCAGCGGTACCCAGTGCCGTTCCGCCGCCGGATTTCGCAAACGGCAGGTTGACCGCCACCGAAGTGCTCTGGCCGCTGGGGCTGGCCAGCAATAAGTCGATCCGGTCATTCGGCAGCAGCATGCCCGCCGCGGTATGGGCCACATCGGCCGTGATCGTCACCGCCCGCCAACCGGGATTGAGGCTGGCCGCCAGCGTTACCGCGGCTGGCGCTTTGGCATAGGCAGTATCAGACACCGCTTCGCCCGCAGCAAGATTGCGCAGCGCGATCGCCCCGACAACATCAATCGCGCCATTGCCGCCGCGCTCGATCGCGCCCGCCGGCACAACGGCCCGATTGATTTCCTGCCAGCCAATATCAGCCTTTTCGATCCGGCTGCCGGCCAGCACCGGGCGCGCCGCCACCATGATCACGGCGGTGCGTTCCTGCGCAACGACAGCAGCCGGTTTGGGCGGGGTGAACACCAGCGCCAACGCACCGGCCGTCAGCACAATCGCCAATCCCAGTACCAGCAAGACGTTGCGCAGCAGGCGGTTCATCTCAGCAGCACCTGCGCGGCCGCAGCGCCGGCAAAGATCGCCACGCCATACGGCAACCCATGGCCCTGATAGCCGAGTTCTTCGGCACTCGCGGCGTCACCATATTCTTGCCCCTTGGCGCTGCCGCCAGTTGTACCCGGCACCACCGATCGAGCGGGCCAGCCAAAGGCCTGCGCCGCCCACGCAAATCCGATCCAGCTCACCGCCAAAATCCCCCCTGCCGCCGCGATCAACGCAAGCACGCCGGGGACAGCGGATGCCGGAAACAACAAAGAGGCGGCGGCAAGCAGCTTTACATCGCCGCCGCCGACCGCCCCGAAGTGAAACAGCAAAGTCATTCCCAC
>JBDKLL010000185.1:0-2838 GCA_039795595.1 Pseudomonadota bacterium | reverse complement strand
ATGACCGCATGGAATTCGACGTGCCGGTGGGCACCAATTCGGACTGCTATGATCGGTTCATGGTCCGCGTTGAAGAAGTGCGCCAATCGGCCCGGATCATGCGCCAGTGCTTGGCGCAGATTCCCGAAGGCCCGGTGGCCAGCACCGATCGCAAGGTTTCCCCGCCCAAGCGCGCGGAAATGAAGCAATCGATGGAAAGCCTGATCCACCACTTCAAGCTGTACACCGAAGGGTTCCACGTTCCGGCCGGCGAAGTTTACGTGGCCACCGAAAGCCCCAAGGGCGAATTCGGGGTCTATCTGGTCAGCGATGGCAGCAACAAGCCCTATCGCTGCAAGATCCGGCCGACCGCGTTCAGCCACCTGCAGGCGATGAATTTCATGTCGAAGGGCCACATGCTGCCCGATGCCACCGCCATTCTGGGCGCGATCGACGTGGTGTTCGGGGAGTGCGACCGTTGAGCAACCTCGCCACCGCTGAGGCCATGATCGCGGCCTATAACGCGCAAGACGTGGACCTGTACGTTTCGTATATGACCGACGATGCCTGTGAAGCGAACTATCGCGGCGCAGTGGTGCGCGAAGGCAAGGAAGGCACGCGCAGCGGCCTTGCCGCGGCGTTCAAGGTCTGGCCGCACAACCATGCTGAAATCGTCGAGCGTCAGGTGATCGGCAATTATGTTCTGTTCCGCGAACACGTTACGCGCGGCCCGGCGAGCGATGGTTCGCCGCTGGTCGAACCGTTCGACGTGATCGCCGTCTATTCGTTCGAGGGCGACAAGTGCTCTCGCGTGGAGTTCATCCGCTAATGGCTGACCGTCATCTCGAACCCGATACCCCTGAACTGCGCGCGCGCTGGGGCGCTTTCGCGTGGTCCAAGGCCAACGCGGCCAAGGCCAAGGAAATTGTGGCGCGCTATCCCGCCGGGCGCCAGCGTTCGGCGGTGATGCCGCTGCTCGATCTGGCCCAGCGCCAGGTTGGTGCGGAAACCAATACCCAAGGCTGGCTGCCGATCCCGGTGATGGAATATATCGCCGCTTATCTCGATATGCCGGTGATCCGCGTGGTCGAAGTGGCCAGCTTCTACACCATGTATAACCTTGTCCCGGTTGGCCGGTTCCACGTGCAGGTCTGCGGCACCACGCCGTGCATGCTGCGCGGATCGGATGCGATCATGGCCGCGTGCAAGAGCCGCGGGATGCACAAGGGCCACACCACCGATGATGGGCTGTGGACGCTGACCGAAGTGGAATGCATGGGCAACTGCGCCTCGGCCCCGATGGTCCAGATCAACGACGATAACTATGAAGACCTGACGCCTGAGCGGCTTGATGCCGTGCTTGATGCGCTGGCCGCCGGCAAAACGCCCAAGGCCGGAACGCAAGAACCCGGCCGCCATACGGTGGAACCGCTGGGCGGGCCGACCACGCTGGTCGGCATGGTCAAGGCCAACCACGATTATCGGAAGGAGTGGAAGTAATGCTCGCCGATAAGGATCGCATCTTTACCAACCTTTACGGGTATCAGCCGTGGAACCTTGCTGCGGCAAAGGCCCGTGGCGATTGGGATAACACTAAGAAGCTGCTCGAACTGGGGCCGGATGGCATCATCGAGGAAATCAAGGCTTCGGGCCTGCGCGGACGCGGCGGGGCCGGGTTCCCGACTGGCCTGAAATGGTCGTTCATGCCCAAGGAAAGCAAGGACGGCCGTCCCAGCTTCCTCGTCATCAACGCCGACGAATCCGAACCCGGTTCGTGTAAGGACCGCGAAATCATCCGTCACGATCCGCACAAGCTGATCGAAGGCGCGCTGGTGGCCGGCTTCGCGATGCGCGCGCGCGCTGCCTACATCTACATCCGCGGCGAATATATCCGCGAAGCTGAAGTGCTGATGGCCGCCGTGCAGGAAGCCTATGACGCGGGTCTGATCGGCAAGAACGCTTGCAAGAGCGGCTATGATTTCGACGTGTTCGTGCACCGCGGCGCGGGGGCGTACATTTGCGGTGAAGAAACCGCGATGATCGAATCGATCGAAGGGAAGAAGGGCCAACCGCGCCTGAAGCCACCGTTCCCGGCCGGTGCAGGTCTTTATGGCTGCCCAACCACGGTGAACAACGTGGAATCGATCGCGGTTTCGCCCACGATCCTGCGGCGCGGCGCGGCGTGGTTTTCCTCGTTCGGGCGCGATAACAACAAGGGTACCAAGCTGTTCCAGATCAGCGGGCACGTGGAAAAGCCCTGCGTGGTCGAAGAAGCGATGTCGATCCCGTTCAGCGAACTGATCGAAAAGCACTGCGGCGGGATCCGCGGCGGCAAGGATAACCTGCTGGCAGTGATCCCGGGTGGTTCATCGGTGCCGCTGGTTCCGGCCGAGCAGATCTGGGACGCGCCGATGGACTTTGACGGGCTGCGCGCAGTCGGGTCGGGCCTGGGCACCGCGGCGGTGATCGTCATGGACAAGTCGACCGACATCGTCCGCGCGATCAGCCGCCTGAGCCATTTCTACATGCACGAAAGCTGCGGCCAGTGCACGCCGTGCCGCGAAGGCACAGGCTGGATGTACCGGGTAATGGAACGCCTGCGTACCGGTGATGCCGATGCGGGTGAAATCGATATGCTGTGGGATGTGACCAAGCAGGTCGAAGGCCACACCATTTGTGCCTTGGGTGATGCCGCCGCGTGGCCGATCCAGGGCTTGATCCGCCATTTCCGCCCCGAACTGGAGCGGCGGATTGCAGAGAACGTGCGGGAGGCCGCGGAATAATGCCTAAGGTAACCGTAGACGGCGTTGAAATCGAAGTTCCGGCCGGGGCCACCGTGCTGCAGGCGTGCGAGCTTGC
>JBDKLL010000184.1:0-29307 GCA_039795595.1 Pseudomonadota bacterium | reverse complement strand
ACCCCGTTGCCATACGGATCGGCAACGGTGACATACGATTCCTTGCGCCATTCACCGCCGAACGCGACCGAAACTTCGCCCGCCCAGGTGTTGAACGGCGAAAGGTTGAACGACACGCTGGCTGCGTCCTGCTTGAACACGTTAAGCTGGTAAGGGCCAGCCACCGGAGCCATCCAGCGGAACTGATCCATCGTCACCGGGGTACCGCTGAACACGTTGAACGGGATGCAACCCATGGCCCGCGCCGTAGCCGAAGCACACACGATGTTGCCGCTGGCGTCACGGGTGGCATCGATCGCCGCATTATAACGGCCATTCAACGTCATGTTGCTCAGCCGCACATCGGCGTCGTTCTTGCCACGCTGGTAGTAGGCTTCAAACGAGATCGGTGTCGCGCCGACCGCAAATTTGCCCTTGGTCCCAACCACCCAGCGCACTTGCTGACGATCGGTCTTGATCAGTTCGCGCGCCGGGAAGTTGGCGTTGATCGTGCCAAGCGTGAACGTGGTTGCGTTGGCCGCGGCGCACGCCTGCGCAATCGTGGTGGTCGAACCCGGCAGCGTGACATTGGCCAGATAGGCGTTCGAACACTTGATCGTCAGGTTGGCCGCCTTGCGCGGGAAGGCCAGCGGGCTGTTTTCGGTTTCAACCTTGGAAACGGTCAGGGTTCCGTAAAGCTGGATATCGGAGGTAACGTCAAACCCGATCCGGCCATAGCCGACCAACCGCTTGAGCGGGTTGTCGATCGTGTTGGTGGTCAGGAACGCATCCTGCTGGCCGCCAAGGCAAGTGGTGGCGATGCAGGGGGTGCCAAATGCAAACTTGTAGGCACTGCCGTTGGCATCGAATGCCAGCCCCTTCAGCGCCGCTGGACCCGCGGTAATCAGGCCATAACGCGCCAGCGTGGTGTTCTGCGCATCGTAGGGGAAGTTGAAATACTGCGGCGACCCGGCCGGCGTGGCCGTCAGCCCGTACGAGGTCGAACCCGAACGATAGGCCGTGGGCCGGCCATTGGGCTGCTTACCGCCAATATCACCACCGGGAACGCCCTGGTTATCGAAATATTCGCCGGCAACTTGCACGTGGAGGCGATCATCCGCCGCCGAAAAACCGGCCGCAAACTGGGCCAGAACGCTCTTATCATCGCCGTATTCGGTGATGCCGCCCTGTACGTTCGCCTTGAACCCGGTGAACGTGGTATCCGTGACGAAGTTGACAACGCCCGCAACCGCGTCCGAACCCCACGATGCCGAAGCACCGCCGGTCACCACGTCAACCCGCTTGATCAGCAGTTGCGGAAATTGGCTGACGTCGGTGATCCCGGTAACGTGCGAAGAAACCACGCGCTGCCCATCGATCAGCACCAGCGTGCGGTTAGCACCAAGCCCGCGCAAGTTGAGCGAGGACAGGCCGTTGTTGCCAAAGCTGGTGCCGCCGTTGTTGCGGCTGTTCGCCGTGCCGACGCTGCCTTGCAGTGCAGGCAACTGGGCAATCGAATCAAAGATGTTCGGCTGTGCCGATTGCTGGATTTGCTCCATCGACACCACGGTGGTCGGGGTCGGCGCGCTAAATCCGCTGGCGGTAATACGGGTCCCGGTTACGACGATATCGGGATCATTGGCTTTCTCAACCGCCTTGGCGCCTGCATCGACAGCAGCTTCAGCGGCAACGGCCTGTGCATGTGCCGATGCGGCCACGCCCACCATCGCCAGACCCGCGCCAAGCGACGCCAGCAAACGGGCCTTACCAGACAGACCATTCGCGAAAACCGGATTCCTCACCATGACATCCCCCATTATTCATGCAGTTGCGCATCAACCACTTGGCCCTGCGCGCACGGATACGCGCCAGACAAACGGCAAATTCCTATGCAATACTGAACAGGGTGTACGCGGAAGACCATTTCCAAGAGGGCATTGGGCGATGCCGATCCAGCACCAATGAATTATTTGCGGCCGCATCCATCAGTTCTGATGAACAATACAATCGCCCGGTGTTTTTTAAGAACCGGTGGTTTCTTAAGAATTCGCACCAATACACTAGCCCCGGCACGGCGATGCATCTATGGCGCGCCCAACATTTGGGATGTTTATCCTGAATGACACTCCTTGCACCCGGTTGGCGGCAAGGGGCGATTTACAGGCCCTATGGCACAAGTTCTGCTTTCGAATGGTGAACCTTTGCATGGATAATAATCGTGTCCTGATCGCCGGTGGCGGGATTGGCGGCTTGTCGCTGGCGCTGACCCTGCATGAAATTGGCGTCCCCTGCACCGTGTTCGAAAGCACCACGGAACTGCGTCCACTGGGGGTGGGCATCAACTTGCAACCCAACGCCGTGCGCGAACTGGAAGATCTGGGCATTGGCGAAGCCGACCTTGACCGGGTGGGCGTTCCTGCCAAGGAATGGGCGCTGGTCGGCCTGAACGGCAAGGACATCTACACCGAACCCCGCGGCAAGCTGGCGGGCTACAAGTGGCACCAATATGCAGTCCACCGCGGTGAATTCCATTTGCTGCTTTATCGCCACGCAGTCGACCGACTGGGGCAAGACGCGATCCGGCTAGGCAGCCGGGTTACCGGGTACCGCCCACAGGCTGACGGAACGGTCATTGCCGAAGTAACAACCGCCGCTGGCCAAGTAAGCGAACAACGCGGCCGCGTGCTGATCGGGGCCGATGGCATCCATTCCGCGGTGCGGGCGCAGATGCACCCCGGCCAGCCGCCGATCGGCTGGGGCGGCACGATCATGTGGCGCGGCACCTGCCGGGCCAAACCGATCCGCACCGGATCGTCCTTCGTCGGGCTGGGAACCGATCGGCACCGGGTGGTGCTTTACCCGATTTCGGCCCCCGGCGACGATGGATTGGCGACGATCAACTGGATCGCCGAGCAGACTTATGACGCCGATCACGATTGGTCGCGGACCGGCTGGTTCCGCAAGGTAGAGCTAAGCGAATTCGCCCACGAATTTTCCGGGTTCGTGTACGACTGGCTTGATCTGCCAGCTCTGATCGCCAGTTCGGGCGAAGCATATGAAAACCCGATGATTGACCGCGATCCTCTCCCCACCTGGGTCGATGGGCCGGTGGCCTTGCTGGGCGATGCCGCACACCCGATGTACCCCACCGGATCGAACGGGGCATCGCAAGCCATCATCGATGCCCGGATCCTCGGCCGGATCTTCACCCAGCAAGGCGTCACCGCCGCCGCGCTGGCTACCTATAACGCCGAATTGTGCGAACCGGTGGGGCAACTGGCATTGCGCAATCGCGGTGCCGGGCCATTTGGCTTGCTCAAGATGGTGGATGAACGGTGCGGCGGCCGTTTCGATGCGATCGACGATGTGATCCCGCAGGTCGAACGCGACCAGTTCATGCAGGCCTACAAACAGGCTGCCGGATTTGCCAAGGACACGCTTAACGCTGCACCGCGCACAGTTCCCGCCGGGGCACGCGTGGCAGAAAGGGCCACCGATGCAGCCCTCGCTTGAATTTGTCTGCGAATTTGCCGTTACCGTAAGCGCGCCTCAGGAATTGGGGGATTGCGGGGCGGGCACGCGGCGGATCATCCCGATCGCAGGTGGCAGTGTAACCGGCCCGGCGCTGAACGGCCGAATTCTTGGCGTAGGGGCCGATTGGCAAACGGTCGAACCCGGTACGATTGCCCGGCTTGATGCGCGCTATGCCATCGAAACGGATGATGGCGCACTGATCGAAGTGACCAGCCAGGGCATCCGCCATATGCCCGCGGACGTTGCCGCGCGGGTGCAAGCCGGCGAAGCCGTGCCCTTTTCAGATTACTATATGCGCACCGTGATCTGGCTGAACAGCAGCCACCCCGATTATACATGGGTCAACCGCGCGATGTTCCTTGCCAGTGGGGGTAAGCAGGGTCAGGCGGTCAAGTTATCGATTTACCGGGTAACCTGAACCACGCGGGATAAGCGTGTTACTGCGGCGGCCGGTTCGCAACGAGCATGACCGCATCACCAGCATCGCGCACAGTGGACAACGTCGGAAGGCCTGCCGCCGCACCGATCCGCATGATATATTCCGCCACCGCCGGGCTGCGATCCTGTGCCGGCACTGGGCGGCCGGGCGGTTCGAACCAGATCGGGATGAAGCCCGCTTCGATCGTACCATCATCGCGCCACAGCAGCCGCCCGATCATGCCGTTAACTGCCTCGGGATGGAACGGGGCCAGCGGATAGGCTGGATCGGGCTCAAACCCGAACAGCCGCTTGCGTCGTTCGGCCCATTCCGCGCGGGCGGGATGATCTTGCGCTGGAGCCAGAGCATGGGTGACCACGCAACCGTTGCCCAGCCCATGGAACACCGGCTTGCCATCAACCAGTTCGATCCCGCGCGCGATATGGGCATGATGGCCGGCAACCACATCGGCCCCGGCGCGGATGGCGGCCATCGCCACTGGCCGTTCATAAGCCGCCAATTCGACAGGGCGGTGCGTAATCCCCTTGTGCAGCGCCACCACCACCAGATCTGCATGCGCGCGTGCAGCCCGAATATCCGCTTCCATTGCCGCCTGCGATGCTGGATCGATATCCACCAGTTCGGCTTGCGGTCGGCTGGGGCCGCCATCGTTGGCGCGCACCGCAACATAAGCGCAGCCGGGTTCATCATCCCCGGCCCAGCACAGTTCGGGGCCGACGCAGTTATAACTCAGCAAGGCCACGCTGCGGCCATGGCACGCGATTATCGCTGGTGCCCGCGCCGCCGCCAGCGACAGCCCTGCCCCAGCATGGGCAATGGCGTTGCGATCCAGCCCAGCCAGCGTTTCGACCAAGCCCGAAACGCCGCAATCCATCATGTGATTGCCCGCCATGCTGACTGCGCCGATCCCCGCGCGGGCCAAAGCATCGAGGTGAGCCGGGTTGGCCCCGGGTGCCGGCACATCGCCCGGGCGTTCTTCCGCGCTATTGGTATACGGCACTTCAAGATGGCCGATCACCAAATCCGCCCGGCGCAAGATCGGCGCGATCCCCGAAAGCCAGTGATCCGGTTCGGGCACGTCAAGGATCAGATCGCCCAGCAACAGGATTTCGCGTGTCGCCATCGCTCAGATCACCTGTTGCTGGCGCAGTGCCGCAATTTCGGCATCAACCAAGCCCAGTTCGCGCAACACCGCATCGGTATCCGCGCCAAGCTCTGCAACGCGCGGCGGCGATGGCGCAGGATCGGTGGCAAAGCCGGGGCCAAGCACGCTTAGCAAGCGTTCGTGCCCGGGCAACTGCGCAGCCTGGCGCAACCCCCGCGCAGCGATTTGGGGATGTTCCATGATCTCGCCCACATCGCGCAGCATGGCGGCAGGCACCCCGGCCGCGGTGAGCACGGCTTCCAGTTCTGCCGCATCGCGGGTAAGCAAGTGTTCGGTCAGCCAGCCTTTAAGCCCAGCATAATTATCCACCCGCGCCTGATGATCGGCAAAACGGGGATCGGCAACGATCTCGGGGTGACCAAGCGCGGCGAACAACGCTTCGATCTGGTGCTGATGATTGGCCCCCAACGCAATCCAGCCCGAACCACAGGCATAATACTCGGCCGTGGCCACCAGTCGAAATCCGCGATTACCGGTGCCTTTGGGGGTTTCGCCAGTATAGTTCCAGACACTGGCGGCAGACCCCATCAGCTTGATCGCCGCATCCAGCATGGCAACATCGATCCATTCGCCCTGCCCGGTTGCATCGCGCGTCCGCAACGCCGCCAGCACCGCCAGCGCACCCAGATAGCCCGTAAAGCTATCGACCACGGGGATCCCAATCTTGAGCGGCCCTTCCGCCGTGGCGTTCATCATCGCCATGCCCGAAACGGCCTGCGCGATGTGATCATACGCGCCCCAATCCCGCATCGGGCCAGTTTGCCCAAAGCCCGACAGCGACAGCAGGATCATCGTCGGATTGGCCGCCTGCAACGCCTCCCAACCAAGCCCCAGCCGCGCGATCACGCCCGGGCGATAATTTTCAACCACCACATCGGCACGTGCAGCAAGTCGCAACGCCAGCTCTCGCCCTGCATCGGACTTAAGGTTCAACGTCACCGAACGCTTGCCGGCGTTGACCGCCGCAAACGGCACGCTCATCCCCGGCAAGCCAGCGTGTTCGGTATAGTGGCGAAAGTCATCCCCCTTGCCCGGCGGCTCAACCTTGATGACATCAGCCCCCAGTTGCTGAAACATCTGGGTTGCCGTTGGCCCGGCAATAGCGTGGGTAAAATCAAGCACCCGGATCCCGGCCAGCGGCATCATGGCTGCACGCTCCGTTCGGCTGAAAAGGCACCGGCAGCCGTTAATGCAGCCACATCAAAGCCAAGTTCCGCAAGGATCGCAGCGTTATCCGCGCCGGGCATTCCGGCGGCCTGCGGCACCACCGCCGGGCTATCCGGCAGGATGAACGGCAGTGCCAGTTGGCGCACCGGTGCCTGCCCGGCCAGCGGTACGTCGCGCACCATGCCCCGCGCCCGGTTGTGGGGGTGCGACAGGGCTTCTTCGGCCGAATAAACGGGGATGGCCTGGCTGCCCGCCTGATCCAGCAGCGCAAACCATTCATCGCGCGGGCGCGTGCGAAACAAGGCTGTCAGTTCAGCCTGCATGGCCGGGTACTGTTCCGGCTGGTGTTGCAGGGCGATGAATTCCGGCTTGCCCATGGCTTCGCAAAAGCGCGCCCAATAAGCCGGCTCCATATCGGTGGTGCAGATATGGCCGCCATCGGCGCATTCCCACACCCCGCCCTTGGGGTGCCACGTTCCGGGGGCCGGCATCGCATCAAGATCATCGAACCGCCCCATCGAAACCAGTTGCAAGGGCAGGCTGGCATCCGCCATCGCAACATCGACGTGCTGCCCTGCGCCAGTGCCCGCCCGGGCTTGCAGGGCCAGCAATAGCGCGATGGTTGCGTGCGCGCCGGTCAAGACATCGGCCACCTGCAACCCCGGCAAGGCGGGCGTGGCAAAACCACCCAGCCGGCCCAGCGTGCCCGCCAGCGCCAGCGCCGCAGGATCATGCCCGGCCTTGCCCGCCAACGGCCCGAATTGCCCGGCGAATGACACCGAAAGATATACCAGCCGCGGGTTGAGTGCGCGCATCGCTTCGGCACCATAACCCATCGCTGCCATCACACCCGGACGATAGTCCTCAATCAACACGTCAGCTTCGGCAATCAGGCGTTCCAGCACCGGTCGGGCAGCGGCCTGCCCGGGATTGATCGCCAGACTGCGTTTGTTGCGGGTATAGCTGGGCCGGGCGCGACTGCGCGCAGCCTGCGCGGCATCGCTGGCCTGGCCAAACATCGCCGCTTGCTTGGCCAGTTCCCGCGGATGTTCGATGCGGATCACGTCCGCCCCCATGTCTGCCGCAATCCAGCTGGCGTAAGCACCCGGCAGAAAGCGCGAAAAGTCGATAATTTTCAGGCCTGTTAGCGCCGTCATCAGCACCCTTTCCGCGCAGCCGCGCGATCGCTGGCCGGGCCTTCGATGAACGCGGTAATGGCCGCTTCGATCGCCGCGCCGTCTTCCCCTTCGCGGTTGAAATTATCGGCCGTCAGTTCCAGCACCGGAATTCCAGCGGCACGCAACGCGCGGACCACAAACGGATCGGCATCCTGCAAGGCGACCGCCGCATCCACCGAATGGGTCTGCGCTTCGTGGACGTGCCATGGCCCAGCCCAGGTCGGCATCCGCAGTTCATCGCCCATAGTGATAAACCGCGAGGCCAGCGCCCGCAACGGATCACGCCCGCCTGAAAGATCGCGGATATACCCATCGGCCGCCAAACCAAGATACATTGACCAGACGAAGACCGCACCGTGACTTGCTTCCCATTTCTGGTAAAAGCCCATTTCGCTCCACAGCCCACGCCCAACCCACATCAGCCGGACCCGTTCGTTTGGTACCGCGGCCAGCCCGGCATCGACCCGGGCTTTGACTTCCACATAGAAATCACGCGCCGCATCGCGGGCCCATTCGGTCCCGCGGTGCCACTGGGGCACCATCGTGGCCGGCATTGAATCCACCACCCCAATCGGGGCCGGGATGGTCTGGGCCACCAGATCGCGGGTCATGCGATAATATTCTTCCTGCTCGTTGACGAGTTCCATCACCGCGGCAAACCGTTCGCTGGAAAATGTGCGGCCGGTCGCCGCCTCGATCCGGGCAATCACCTCCTGCAATTCGGCCACCATCAGGTCGATCCGTTCGGCTTCGAGCGCAGTGTCCCAATGCTGCGGCAAACGCGCCCACCAATCGCCGTACAGATCGGGTCGGGGATCGATGCTGCGTTCATAGACGAACGGATCGGCACCCGTTGCAGCGGCCCAGTGGGCAAACAGTTTCAACGTTGGATCACTCGACGCCACGGCGTGCACGAAATCGGGCGCAGGCAACCCGCCCCACGGCGCGTTTTCGGCGTCATCGTCAAATGCGGCCGCCAACCCTTGGGCGCTATAGGCTTCGACGTTTGTGGGAAAATCGCGTTCGCGCAGCAATCCCATATAGCGGCGTGACTGCTGTTTGGCGGCAACGATCGAAGCCCACCATTGGTTGACCACGAACGGCACGCCCAATGCGCGCAGGATTTCCTGCGGGGCATTGGCGTTAACCACGGCAAACGGCGCGCCTTCGGCTACTTGCCGGCGAACCTCGGCAAACCAGTCGCGCTGGTAGGCGTTGAAACTAGCCACCGATTGCAACGATTTGCGGCTGCGCCCTTCGCCGGCAGGGCGCGCTTTCGGCGCAGCCGGCGGGGCTGCTGCCGGGCGCAGTGGTGGCGCGGTTTCGGCACGGCCAAGCACGACGTCGGCCAGTTTCGCACCAAGCCCATCGGCCGGATCGGACGATCCGCGCAGGGCGGCGAACCGCACCCCTGCCGGTAGCGCGTGCTTAATTGCAGCCACGTCCCACGGCGCAGCTTCATCGCCATCAAGCGACAAGTGCAGAACCAGTTCCGGGTTCAGCCGCGCCACTTCCTGGGTGATCCGCGCGGCCATGGCCGCAGGTGGGGTAACCCGCGGCGGCGATGCCTCAACTTCTCCCCACGGGTGGACTTCACCCACGATCAGGCCGCCCGCGTGTTCGATCGCCGCGTACAGTTCATCGCCTTCGTGGGCGCTACCGCAAACCAGCACGCGGGTGCCGGCCAGCCGCGCTGCCCCGACCGCAGCCCCGGCCGCAACCCCAGCCAGAGCATCAAGCCACCCCGCCAGCGCAGCGTTATATTCCGCCGGCGCAAGGATCGCCGCGGCTCCGATTGCCGCCAGTGCATCCGTTCCACGCACCAGCCCGGCTGCGCGGACAGTGGCCAAGCGCGCCAGCAGACGGGCCTGCTCGGCCAAGGCCGCCGCAATCGGCTGTGGATCGTTAGGCCGCACCCCAAGCCCAGCCAGCCATTGATCCAGTTGCGCCATGCGTGCTGCATTGTAACGCTGGCTGGCCTGGCGCGGCAGGTGCAACAGATCCAGAAAATGGACGTGCTGTGGAACCGCTTCGCCAAGCCGTCCCAATTCACGCAGGGCGGCAAAAATCTGTGGCTGTTCAGCATCGGCCTGAGTGATCAGCACCGGCACTTGCGGCAAGACAGGATCAACCAGCGCTTCAAGCAGGCGGCGGCCACGACGACCCATCGCGGCTTCGCCCATGATTGCATCGGCCCGCGGCGTGTTGGCAAGGCGCGGGGCCACCAACCGCACCGGCACCACCCCGGCCGCCAGCAAATGCGCGCGCGGCGCATCAAAGCCCAGGGTGCGCAGCGGCTGCCGACCTTGCTGGAGCAACTGCACAACCACCGCATCAGGATCGGCAAAGGCGGCGCGCAGCACGTCGATCATCAGATGGCTCCTGCTTTGGCCAGTTCGGCGATCCGTTCGTCGCTGTAACCCAGCATGTCGCGGAAAATCGCGGTATTGTGCTGCCCAATCTGCACCGGCAGAGCATCGTCAAACCCGGTAGCTGCATCCGAAAACTGGATCGGCACCCCGGCTGTGCGCAGATCGACCGTGGCCCCATAAGTCGGGTGCGCAACCGCCACCGTTTCCTTGCGTTCAACCACCCGCGGATCAACCAATGCATCTTCGGGATGCCGCACCGGGGCCACCGGAACACCTTGTTCTTCAAGCAGCCGGACAACTTCGGCCATGGGTAGTTGCCGCGACCATGCGTTGACCCGGCCTTCCAGATCATCGGCATTGGCAACCCGGGCATCGCGGCTGGCGAAGCGCGGATCTTGCCCCAGTTCGGGTTGCCCCATCGCCGCGAACAGCCCCCGGGCCAGCGGTTCGTGGACTGCCACCACCGCAACATAGCCATCGGCGCATTCGAACACGCCAAATGGCGACAATCGCTGGACGGTCAAGCCGGTCCGTGCCGGCATGCCGGCGGCAGCCATTGCCGACCAGTTTTCGATCGCCACAAACGACGTCAACGCCCCCAGCATCGAAACGTCGACATGCTGGCCAACACCGGTTTTGTGGCGTTGTTCGATCGCGGCAAGAATGCCAATCACGGTAAACACCGGTGCCAGCATATCCGCAATCGGGATGCCGATCCGCACCGGTGGGTGCCCCGGTTCGCCGCTGGTAAACATAGCCCCTGAAAGCGCCTGAATGATTACGTCCATCGCCTTGCCGCCATCGCGGTCAGTCGCGCCAAACCCGCTCAGCGAAGCATACACGATCCGCGGATTGACCGCTTTGCACGCAGCATAACCCACCCCCAGCCGATCGGCGGTGCCAGCGGTGAAGTTTTCGACCACGATATCCGCCTGACGGGCCATATCGAGGAACACAGCTTTGGCCTCAGCCTTTTTAAGGTCGAGCGAAACACCATATTTCCCGCGCGCACGGGTTAAGTGCGAAAGTGAAATATCGTCATCGTGCAGACGTTCGACCATCACCCCATCGCGGCCCAAATAGGGGCTATTGTCACGTGCCAGATCGCCGCCTTTGGGTTCTTCGATCTTGATAACTTTGGCGCCGAGCCCAGCCAGCAATAACGTGGCATATGGGCCGGCCAAGGCGCGGGTCAGGTCCAGCACAGTCAGACCTTCAAGCGGCCGGTGCAGCGGAGCGCCGCCATTGCTCATTTCAAAACTCCCGGATTGGTTGCCGCGCAACGGATCGCTCCGCCGGCAATGAGGCGCTGCGCCTCGGTGAAAACTGGAACGCCATTCATGCCATAAGCCCGCAAGCGCTGGGCCTGTTGCAAAGCAAAGCGATTGTAGAGCGCATCAAACCGGCGTTGCTCACTGGCCGACAAGCGTTCCATCGAAATGCCATGCTTGCCGGCAAATTCGATGCCCGCGGCCTCAGCCTTGAGGATTTCCGTGTTCATCGCACCTTCCCACACTGGCTTGGACGCCAACATCAGCGCTTGCAGATCAGGTGGCAGGCGGCGCCATGCGGCATCCGACATCGCGCGGGCAGGATACGCACCGCGGCTGAAATGGAGCGCGGTGAAATGGTGGGCAACTTCGGCGAAATGCAGGCTCTTGATCGTATCGGCCGGGGCCACCACGCCGTCAATCACCCCTTTGGCAAGGGCTGAATAGACTTCGTTCATCGGCATATTGACCGGATCGGCCCCCAATTCGCGCAAGATATCCACTGCATCACTTTGTGCGCGCAGACGCAGCCCCTTCAGATCGGCTAGTTGGTGAACCGGCCGGTTGCGGGTCAACACGCCGGGGAAATTGCCGCCCTGCACCGCCAGCACGTGCAGCCCTTGCAGTTCCTTGCCGAAATCGGGGAATTGCGCCGCAAGGCAATCATAAATCGCCACCTGATCATCGATGCTCCGCACCCCACCGTAAAAACCGGACTGGGCGCGCAACATATGCGCCCCGCCGCGGGCATAGATCGGCGTGATCAACCCGATATCGGCCAAACCATGGCGCACTTCGATCATGCTCATGTCCGAACTGAGCAGCGACCCGGACCAATACGGCTTGAACGCAATCCGTCCGCCGCTGGCCTTGGTGACGTGCGCCATCCATGCTTGATCCGCCCGGCTGAACGGGTGCCCCGGTGGATAAGGGCTGGCATACGTCAGTTGATATTCCGCCTTGGACGGCTGCGAGCCACACGCGGCCAGCAGCAGCGCGGGAACCAGAACAGCGAACAGTGCAAACAACTTGCGCATCGCAATCACCCCGCAACCAGGCCGGGCAGCCACAAGGCCATCACCGGAAACGCGATCAACAGTGCTAGGTGCAGGAAATCTGCAGCCAGAAACGGAATCACACCGCGGAAAATCGTGCCCAGCGAAAGATCTTTCGCCAGCCCTTGGATCACGTAGATGTTCAGCCCCAGCGGTGGGTGCACGAACCCGATTTCCATTGTCCGGACCAGGAATATCCCGAACCAGATCGGGCTATAGCCCAATTGCTGCGCGATCGGCAGGAAGATCGGCGTCGTCAGCAGCATCAACGCCACGCCATCGAGGAACGACCCCAGCAGCAACAGGATTGCGGTCATCAACACGATCGCGATCACCGGGCTGGCGTGCAGATCGGTAACAGCGCCAGATAGCGCCTCGGTGATCTCGCTCAGGCTGATAAAGTTGGCAAACAGCAGCGCGCCAATGATCACCACATAGATCATCCCCGCGGTGTGCAGGGTGGCACGGATCGCTTCGCCCACCGCACGCCGCGAAAAGCCTCCGCGCACGCTCAGCAGCACCAATGCACCCACCACGCCCACCGATGCGGCTTCGGTTGGCGTAAACCAGCCAATCATCAGCCCACCGATCACGAACGCGATCAACACGAAAATATCGACCACCTTGCGCAGCGCCGGGATGCGTTCGCGCCACGGGGTGCGCGCGGTTACCGGGCCAAGCGCCGGGTTCACCGCGCAAAGGAGCACGATCGTCAGCAAGTAGGACATCGCCTGCAAGGCGCCCGGCACGATCGCAGCGGCAAACAGCTTGCCGATCGATTGTTCAGCAATGATCCCGAAGACAATCAACGCACCCGAAGGTGGAGTAAGCGAACCCAGCGTGCCGCCCGCAGCCAACGCCCCCGAGGCAAAGCCCGGATGATAGCCAGCCTTGCGCATTTCCGGCAGCGCTACCGAACTGATCGTGGCAACCGTGGCCAGGCTCGAACCCGAAATCGCGCCAAACCCGGCACATCCACCGATCGACGCCAGCGCCAATCCGCCCCGACGATGGCCCAGAAACTTTGCCGCAACATCGAAAAAATCGCGACTGGCCCCGGCCGCAAAACATAAATGGGCCATCAGCAGAAACAGCGGCAACACGCCCAGTTCATACTTAGAAATGATTTCGAAGGACGTGACACCGCCCTTGATCAGCGCGGCTTCGGGCGAAACCATCACCGCGATGCCGCCCAGGCCAACCAAGGCCAGGCCCACCCCAATCGGCACGCCCAGCGCAAGCAACCCCAGCAACAGCGTGATGCCCAGCAAACCGATGACTTCTGGCGCGATCATGCCCCCTGCTCCGCAGTTTTGGGCGCAAGTGCTTGATACAGAAAATGCGCCGCGATCAGCACAGTGAAACCGAACCACAGCACCCGCAGCCATCGCAGCGGGATGTGCAGTAGTTCGGTTTCTTCATATCCCGCCCACAATTCGCCAACGATCCACGCTGTGCCAATCGCCAACACCGCGAACAGCACCGCCCCGGCCAGCGCCGCCAGCCGGGCCAACCGGCGCTGCGCAACGGCTGAAAGACGATCTGTGACGATGTGAACCGATGCATGGCCGCGGATCATCGTGGCGATCAGCATCGCTGCACAGCCCAGCAGCACCACCGCCCCTTGCACCAGTTCGATCGAGCCAATCAGGTGCAGCCCGGTATGCCGCCCCAGCACCGCGAGCGCATCGGCCCCGGTTGCGCCCAGCAAGCCCACCGCCCCCAGCCCATAAGCCGCGCGCGTCAACAAACCATGCGCCCGCATTGGGGAACCGGGCAATTCTGCCGACCACTCCGGATGTCGCCCATCCGGTTGCTGCCCCCCTGATTGCTGAGCACCGAGTTGCGACCCGCTTGCGTGCTGCATGGACTGCCTCTCTCCGTCGTTTTCAGGCTCGGCGGTTGACTCCCCCGCCATCCCACCTTCTATAATGGCCTTAGAATAAAGATAGTAGAATATTTCAACTATCATTGTTGCCAACAAAATGAGACGCCGGCCGATGAATGCGAAACCCCAAATGCCGGCCCGTCAACCCGCCGCCACCAAGGCGAGTACCAAGACCGGCACACGAACGCCCGAATCCCCCCCTGCCCACATCAATCTGGGCCGGTTGGGCGATTTCGTGGGCTTTCGCCTGCGCCGGGTTCAAAACCAGTTATCCCGCAACTTTGCAATCGTTACCGCCAACGAAGGGCTGCGGTCCGGACTGTTTTCGTCACTGGCGATTATCGAAGCCAACCCCGGGGTTTCACAAAGCGAACTATCCCGAGAAGTTGGTTTGGATAAATCGGTTACAGTCACAATCGTGGATGAACTGGAACAGTCTGGCTGGGCTGAACGCCGCCGGTCAGTGCAGGACCGCCGCCGCCATGCGCTGTACATCACCCCTGACGGTTCAGCCAAACTGGCTCAACTGTTCGACCTGATGGAGGAAACCGAAGCCGCGGTGCTGCACCAACTGTCAGACGGTGAAATGCACCTGCTGTCCGAATTGCTGGACCGGATGTATGAAGCGGTCGTGCGGGATGACACCTAAGCCCAGCGCGATAACGTTCAGCAAAAGATAGTTGACTTATTCCACTAATAACGCGATGCCTGCGTTTAGACCGGCGGGGGCAGTGCGTCCGCAATCGGCACACCGAATACCGTGACCGACGGCAGTGGAGAGCGATATGGGCCATCGGGCAACAGCCCAGCCCCGTAATCCCCCCCTGCTTAGGCCGCGCAATTCAAGCTTGGCTTGGGAGTGGGAGGAAAGAATGGCTGTTTCAAAGACAATCGCGGTCCGGGCATCGAGCATCGCACTGGCCGCGGCCTTGCTGGCACCGATTGCGCTGGCACCGATTGCGGCGCACGCTCAGGAAACCGCTGCCAAGGGCGATGACGATGCGATCGTCGTTACCGGCAGCCGCGTGCGCGGCGAAGCACCGGTCGGTTCAACCGTAACCACCTTGGCCGCCGCCGACATATCTGGATCGGGCCGGGTTACGCTGGACCGCGCGATCAAGGAACTGCCGCAAGTGTTCGACCTTGGGGTTTCGGAAAATTCGCGCGGGCAATCGGGTGGTTCGGGCAATATTGTCTATGGTAACTCGATCAACTTGCGCGGGATCGGGGCCAACGCCACGCTGATCCTGGTGGATGGCCACCGCGTCACCAACAACAGCCGCTCGATCGATCCGTCGGTATTGCCGACGCTGGGGGTTGAACGCGTTGAAATCGTGGCCGATGGTGCTTCGGCGATTTACGGTTCCGATGCCGTGGCCGGGGTGGTCAACCTGATCCCGCGGCGCAACCTGAATGGCGTTGAAGCCTTCGCCCGCGGCGGGGTTTCGAACGACGGCGTGTACCATGAATATTCGGCTGGCGTTGCCGCCGGCAAGAAATTCGACCGCGGCCAGATCATGCTGGCTTACGAACACGTCGAAAAAAGCAATCTCAACAGCAGCGATCGCAGCTTCTTTACGTCCAACCAAACGGCGCTGGGCGGCAACGATTATTCGGTGCTGCGTTGCAACCCCGGCAACATCCGGGCCACTCAAGCTGGCGTAACCACCACATATGCGATTCCGACTGCCGGGCTGTCATCCGCCGGACAACTGGTGGCGGGCACCAGCAACAAGTGCGACGACTTGCAGGCACAGGATCTGATCCCCCGCCAGAAGTACGATTCCGTCAACGGGACGTTCACCTATGAACTGACCGACTGGCTGACGTTCACCGCGGATGGCTTCTATTCGAAGCGGACGTTCGAACGTCTGCCCGCGTTTGCCGCGGCAACGCTGACCGTGCCATCGACCAATGCCTGGTTCATCCGCCCGGCTGGGTTCACCGGATCAAGCTATTCGCTGGATTACAACTTCGCCAAGGACGCGGTTCGCAATAAATCTTTCGGCTATGGCGAAAGCTGGCAGATCACCCCGGGGGTCAAGGTCAAGCTGCCGCACGATTGGCAATTCGAAGCGCTGCTCGGCAAGGGCCGGACAAGCGATAATTCGACCTCGCTGGGCGGGCTGAGCAACACTGCCCTGACCGCCGCCCTGAAGAGCAGCGATCCGCTCACCGCGTTCGATCCTTATGGACTGGGCCGCACTCAGGCTTCGGTACTGGCAACGATCTTCAACCAGATCTCGATCAACCCCACGATCGGCCATTTCACTGGGTATGAAGCACGCATCAATGGGCCGCTCGCCCAACTGCCCGGTGGCATGATCAAGCTGGCAGCCGGCTACGAAGGCCAGGAATTCACCGTTGATCTGGGCCGCGCCACTGGCAACCCCGGCACGGCCCTTGCCTTCACCCACCCCAGCCGCCGGGTCGATTCGACTTACGCGGAATTGCTGGTCCCGATCTTCGGGGCAGACAACGCCATTCCCGGCTTCCAGAAGCTCGAACTCGACGCAGCAGTGCGGTACGATAAATATTCGGATGTTGGCGGCACCACCAATCCCAAGTTGGGCCTGAACTGGACCCCGCTTGATGGGATCAAGCTGCGCGGTTCCTACGGCACGTCGTTCCGTGCGCCGACCCTGCCGCAGATCTATGGCAACACCAACCAGTTGTTCGTCCAGAACTACCAAAACCCGGCTGGCGGTTCGCCGATCGTCGGGGTGGCCCGTTCGGGCGGCAACCTTGGCCTCAAGCCGGAAACGGCTCACACCTGGTCGGTGGGGATGGATGTTGAACCACTCCACAACCTGCGGCTGTCGGCCACGTACTTCAATGTCGATTACCGCAACCAGGTTATTGGCCTGCTATCAGACCTTGCCGTACTGACCCGTCTGTCGCAGTTCAATGGCACCAACCTGATCCTGCAGGGCAGTGCCGCAGCACAGGCCGTGGTCGATGCCCTGGCATCAGGCGTATCGCCGGCCACCGGGGTAATGCCGAACCCGGTAACCCTGTTCGTTGACGGCCGCAGCCAGAATCTTGGCCGATCGATCACGACCGGGATCGACTTCACGGCCAACTACACGATCCCGACCGACAATGCGGGCACGTTTGGTTTGAACCTGTCGGGCACCTACCTGACCGGGTTCAAGACCGCACAGACCCCGTCGGCACCGTTCGTGAAGCAACTCAACCAGATCTTCCAGCCGCTGCGCTTCAAATTGCGCGCAGCACTGAACTGGGAAAAGGACGCTTTCACGCTGGGACTGCGCGCCACGCATGTGAATGGTTACACCAACATCGCGGTGACGCCGAACCAGAGCGTCAAGAGCTACACGCCGGTTGACCTCAACCTGTCGTGGAAGACCGGCGTTGATCATTCGCTGACCTTCGGGATCGAGGCACGCAACCTGTTCAACATCAAGCCGCCTTACGTGAACATCGCCCCCAGTTCGAATGGTAGCGGCGGCTATGACGCCACCACGACCGATCCGATCGGACGCCTGTTCGCCGCCAGCGTTCGCGTGAAATACTGATGCGCAGGGCGCTCAACCGCTTGGCCGCCCCGGCAGCCTTGCCGAGCGCCCTGCTCCTCGCCGCCCTGCTCTCCCTCCCGGGCAGGGCGGTCGGGGAAACTCCCGGTGATCGGGCAGCAGCAGCGCCAGCCGCCGCAGTGGAATCCAGCTTTGGCCACTACCAACCACCGCGGCAGTTCACCGAACAGGTCACCCAATCATTTTATGTAACCATGCGCGATGGCACGCGGCTGGGCGTGCTGGTGGCGCGACCAGCCCAAGGGGGCAAGCCGGTTGACGGCCGGTTTCCGGTCATCTGGCACCATTCACTCTCCGCAACCCAGCAGTTGGCCGATGGCGTTGGCCCACGCAAGGGCGGCTTCGTAACGCTGCCCGGCCTAACCGATTACGGCTATGTCGTGGTGCAAGTGGCACGGCGCGGCAATGGCCAGTCGTTCGGCACGATGCGCGGCTACCACGATCGCAACGAAGCGCACGATGCCTATGAAATGATCGAATGGCTGGCCGCCCAGCCGTGGTCGGATGGGAATGTCGGGCAATACGGGTGCTCGAACACCGGCGATGCGGCGATGCACGCGATGACGGTCAATGCCCCCCACCTCAAGGCGGTGTTCGCCGGATGCTTTTCCTGGAACAAGTATGATGCCATGCGCCGGGGCGGGATTTTTGCGCAATGGGGCACCGGTCCCAGCCGTTCGATCGAACAGGACATGGCCATTACCCCGATTGATGGCGATGAAAGCAAAGTGTTGCTGCGGCAGGCCGCTGAGCAGCACCAGCGCGGCGTATCGCTATTCGAATTGTGGAAATCGCTGCCCTATCGTGACAGCTTCGCCCCTTCGGTGCAAAGCACCTTCTGGGCCGAAGGCAGCGCCTCAAGCTACAAGCCGCAGATCCTGCAGGGCCACGTTCCGCTCTATGTGGTTGGCGGCTGGCGCGATGAACTGCGCGATCAGGGGCTGATCACGTGGCTGAACGTGCCGGGAACGCGGATCCTGATCGGCGATTGGCTGCATTGCCAGAACGAAGGCTTTGCCCTGGTGGAAGAAGCGCACCGCTTTTTCGACCGGCACCTGAAAGGGATCGACACCGGAATCGATCGTGATCCGCCAATCCATTACTTTACCGTGGGCACCGGCGAATGGCGTTCGGCCAGCCAGTGGCCCTTACCCCAAGCGACGCACGTACCGTTTGCGATCACCGCCAAGGGGCTTGAACAAGGCCGTCCGTTTGGTGCGCCGCTGCACGCGGCGTTCCCGGTCGATTACACGATCACCTGCCCCGAAGGCGGATCCGGTTCGACCGTGCAACCTTGCCACTTGCCCGGTAAGGGCCTGTCGCTGGCCGGAAAAGTACTGGACGCGCCGCTGGAAATGACCGGGCACGGACTGGCAGATGTCTGGATTTCAGCGCCGACCCGCGATGCGAACTTGTTCCTGCTGGTCGAAGATGTGGCCCCCGATGGTAGCGTAAAAGTGGTTACCGAGGGCCGGCTGAAAGCATCGCTGCGCAAACTGAACCCGGCACCGTGGGCCTTGCCCGGCCTGCCGTGGCACCGGGCCTTCGGCGAAGACGTGCAACCGCTTGAAGCCGGCGTGCCGGTGCGTTTGCAGTTCGATATCATGCCATCGTCCTATGTCTTCGCCAAAGGCCACCGCATTCAGTTCACCTTCACCGGATCAGACCACCGCGAACGCGCCCGCGATCCGCAATCGCAGCCGGCCGAAATCACGCTGATCAGCGACAAGGCGCACCCCTCCAGCGTCAGCCTGCCGCTGGTTGGCCAGCGTTAGGCCCACACCAATGGCGCGGCGGCTGGCGGCAACCCTGGCCGGGATGGCCGCCTTGGCCATCACCCCGGCGCATGGTGCCGCGGGTGATGTCTGCGCCCCGTTTAGCGCGATCGGCAGCCATGACGTGCGGATCGAACGGCTAACCCCAGTGGGGCCAGATCACCCGCTGATGCTGACGGCATTGGGCGATGCCCCGATCACCCAGCGGTTCTGCCGGATCGAAGGCCGGATCGAAACCGAGATCGGGTTCGAATTGTGGCTGCCTGAGCGTTCGGCATGGAATGAACGATTGCTGGTTGGCGGCGTTGGCGGTCAGGCCGGCACGGTCAATTACCGCGAACTCGCCCGGGCGGTTGCACGCGGTTATGCCGGGGCCAGCACCGATAGCGGCCACCGCGCCGATGACCGGTTGTGGCTACTTGGCCGGGCAGATCGCGCCGCCAACTATGCAGGGCGCGCCAATCACCTGCTGGCGCTGCGCAGCAAGGCAATGCTGAACGCCGCCTATGGCACCCTGCCCCGCCACGCCTTCTTCGTCGGCTGTTCGGGCGGCGGGCGGCAAGCGCTAACCGAAGTACAGCGCTATCCCACCGATTTTGACGGTGTTATCGCCGGAGCGCCCGGGGTCAACACCCCGGAAATGTCAGCCCGCCGCCTGTGGGAAATGCAACGCCACAGTGCATGGGGTGCAATGATGCCGGCAGCGGCATGGTCGCTGGCCTATCGCGGCGCGATTGCGCAGTGCGACGGGCTTGACGGCAAGCAGGACGGAGTGGTGGCCGATCCACGCCAGTGCCATTTCGATCCCGCCAGCTTGGGCTGCCAGCCCGGCGCAACAAATGCCTGTCTGACCCCGCCCCAGATTGCCGCCGTGCGGACCTTGATGGCCCCGCTGAGCGATGAAACCGGCAAACAGCTTGATGATGGCCTTCTCCCAACGGTGCCGGTTTCGCCCGCGCCATTGCCCGAACCCTTCACGCCGGGGCCTTCCTATCTCGCAACGGTATTGTTCGCGCAGGGCGTGCATGGGGACGCCAACTGGGACGGGCGGCAGTTCCGACTTGACCACGACCTGCCGGCAATCGACCGGGTGATGAACCTGCACGCCGATAACCCCGCGATCGAACCGTTCATCGCCCACGGCGGCAAACTGATCCTATATCAGGGCTGGGACGACCCACTGGTCAGCGCGCAATCGACGCTGGCATATCACGCCGCGCTGGCGGCTCGCTTTGGTGGACGGCTGAACGATGCGGTGCGATTGTTCATGCTGCCCGGCGTAGAACATTGCCGCGGTGGCCCTGGCGAAGACCTGTTCGGGGGAGCCGGTGGCGATGCACCGGTGGCCGATCCGCAGCATGACCTGCTTTCCGCGCTGGAAGATTGGATTTTATCGGGACGTGCGCCCGCCAGCATCACGGCCAGCAAGCTGCGCGGCGGCGCAGTGGTCAGCACCCGCCTGATTTGTGCTTGGCCCGCACGGGCCGTCGAATTCCCTACCGCTGGAGGCACTGGCCCTGTGCGGTTCGAATGTCTGGAAGGATGATAGGATGCGCCGACTGCCCCCCAAGGTAACTGCTCTGATCATGGCACTGGTGCTGGGCCATGCACCGGCCATGGCGCAAGATCCCCGCTGGATGGGGCCACTGCCCGCCACGGCGCAATCGCCGATCTTTGCACCCGTGGTCCTGCCCGGCACGGCCGAGGATGCAGCAATGAAACGCGCGGGTTATATGCAGGAGGAATTCCTGCTGACGGGCAAAGCCAACATCTATTCCGAAACCGGCGGCGCAGCGCTGGCCGTCAAGCAAGCGGATCTGCCCTATACCACGCGGCTGGTCATCGTCCGCCCGCGCGATCCGCGCCGGTTCAACGGCATCGTCCAGCTGGGTTTCACCCACCCGCAACTGGCCAGCGCGCAGTGGGGGCGGATCGATGCGCAAGTGCTGCGCAGCGGCAGCGCCTACGCCTTGCTGGTGATCGGCGGTGACGCCGGCACGCGCGAACGATCCACCGCGCAGTGGCCGGTTTCCACCCCACTGCTGTTCCAATGGTATGACGCCCACCGCTATGCCGCATTCACGTGGCCCAGCGACGATGGCATTCGCTGGGACGTGATCGGCCAAGCGGCAACCTTGTTGCGCACGTCCGGTGCCACTGGACCGCTTGCCGGATTGAAAGTGCGGCGGATCTATATGTCGGGTTGGTCGTTCCTAGGCAGCACGATCCGCAGCTGGATCAACTTTGGGTTCCACGATCGTTATCGCCGCGCCGATGGCGGACCGCTGATCGATGGGTACCTGATCGGGATTTCGGCCGGTTCGGTCACCGCCGGCAACGTGCCGCTCAACTCCAGCGATCCGGCGGTGGACCACACCCACGACCTGCTGCGCCAGATCGACAGTCCGGTGATTGAGCTGACCAGCGAAATGGAGGCGATCACCAATGTCCAGCCGCAACGCCCCGATAGCGATGCGGCCAAGGGCGCGCACCGGCTCTATGAACTGGGCGGGGTAAGCCACGGGGATTCGGGAATTTCAGGCCAAATCCGGGCGGCTTCGGTGCAACTGGCCATGCGCCAGCATCCCGCGGTCGAAGCGGCCGTCCGCTGTTCGGTCGACGATAGCGATACCCCGATGCGCGATGTGGCACAGGCCGCATTGGTCAATCTTGATCGCTGGGTCAGCACTGGCAAGGCCCCACCCCATGCTCTGCGGTTGCAAGTCGCCCCGGGCGGCAAGGATTACGTCCGCGATGCTTTTGGCAATCCAGTCGGCGGAGTCCGCGTCGCCCAGCTTGACGTGCCGCTGGTCCATTATGCCGAACCGCCAGCCCAACTGTGCGGCGGACAAATACCGCGCCGTACGCTCAAGCGGCTGTCAGTTGATCCGCAAGTGCTGCGCGCGGCCTACCCTGGCGGCAAGACCGAATATCTCGCCAAGCTGCGCCGCCGGTTAGACCAACTGACCCGCGAAGGCTGGTTGTTGACCCCCGACGCCGCCGCGCAATATGTCCGCGCACAGGCCTATGCGGCGCAGGCTTTCAGCCCTAAAATATCCAAACCCTGACCATTTCGATCGCCCATCAACACTTGACGACCAAAACACCACGACAAGGATATCTATGAAAACCCAGGTTGCGATTATCGGTGCCGGCCCGGCGGGGCTGCTGCTTGGCCATCTCTTGCGCAGCGAAGGGATCGACTGCGTGGTGCTGGAACGCCAGACGCCCGATTACGTGCTCTCGCGGATCCGCGCCGGGGTGCTGGAACAGATCACGGTTGATCTGATGGAGCGGCTGGGGCTGGATGCCCGGCTGAAAGCCGAAGGGCTGGTCGAGCACGGCTTTAACCTCGCCGATGGCGAGCGGCTGATCCGGATCGATTGCCAAGGGCTGACCGGCAAATCGGTGGTGGTCTATGGCCAGACTGAAATTACCAAGGATCTGATGGACGCCGCCCCGGCACGCGAGCTGGAAATAATCTATGGCGCCGAGGACGTGGCCCTGCACGCAATTGACAGCGATGCGCCCAGCGTGACCTACCGCAAGGACGGAACCGAACAGCGCATCGAAGCCCGGTTCGTGATCGGCTGCGACGGGTTCCACGGCCCCAGCCGCAAGGCCATTCCGGCCAGCGTCGCACGCGAATACGAACGGGTCTATCCGTTTGGCTGGTTGGGCATTCTAGCCGATGTGCCGCCGTGCAATGATGAACTGATCTATGCCAACCACGAACGCGGCTTTGCACTCGCCTCGATGCGCAGCCACACCCGCAGCCGTTATTACATCGACGTGGCGCTGACCGAAAAGGTTGAAGACTGGAGCGACGATCGCCTGTGGGACGAACTCGCGATCCGGCTTGGCCCGGATGCGGCTGCGCGGATTACCCGCGGCGCAGCATTGGAAAAATCGATCGCGCCGCTGCGTTCCTATGTGTTCGAACCGATGCGCCATGGCAGCCTGCTGCTGTGCGGGGATTCGGCGCATATCGTGCCGCCGACCGGGGCCAAGGGCCTGAACCTGGCCGCCAGCGACGTGCACTATGCCGCCGAAGCACTCAGCGCCTTCTTCATGCGCGCGGACAACGATGCCGTGGCGGGTTATTCGGCCAAGGCGCTGGCGCGGGTGTGGAAATCGGAACGCTTCAGTTGGTCACTGACCAAGCTGATGCACCGCTTCCCCGATGATGGCCCGTTCGAACGCGCAATGCAGGTGGCCGAACTGGATTACATCGCCTCGTCAGTCGCGGCGCAGACCACGATCGCCGAAAACTACGTCGGCTTGCCGGTTTAACGCCGACAGCCACATCCGCCAGCGCGGTGCTACGCAAATCCGCGTAGCACCGCTGCTACGGGCTATCAGGGCCGTTCCCTTATCGCCGGGTGCAACACTCAGGCACAACGGGGAACGCAGTGGAAATGCTTAAGCGGATCAGTCCGGCGCAGGCCGAATTGGGAATGTTCGTCCACAAGCTGGAGGGCAGCTGGCTTAAGCATCCGTTCTGGAAATCGCGGTTTCTGCTGGAAGACGCCGCCACGCTTGAAAACCTGCGCCACAGTGAAATCGAAGCCGTGCTGATCGACGTCAGCAAGGGGCGCGACATTGCCGATGCGCATCCCGACGATGCACCAGCCGCGCTGCATGGTGAACCCGCTGGCCGCCGCAGGATCATCCGCCGCACCGAACCGTTCGATTTTTCATCCACCCAGCGAACTTCGGCCGGCCGCGAATTCGGCCATGCGCAAAGCGTGGCCAAGCGCGCCGAAAAAGCGATCAGCCGGGTATTCCTCAACGCGCGGCTGGGCAAGGCGGTCAATGCCAGCGAAGTCGAACCGGTAATCGCGGAAATCTTTGCCTCGGTGCAACGCAATCCCCACGCCTTCAACGGCCTGATGCGCTGCAAGCGGGACCATCACTTCGCCTATCAGCACGCGCTGGCGGTCAGCGCGCTGATGATTTCGCTGGCGCGAACGATGAAGCTGCCCCCCGCGCAGATCCGGGATGCCGGAATGGCCGGGTTGCTGCTCGACGTTGGAATTGGCCACCTGCCGATCGATCTCGATGCGGTGGGTGGGGATTATCGCGGGTTCGATGATGCGGTGCTGCAAGCCCACACCACACTTGGGTATAACTATCTGCAACTGGGCGGTGATATTCCGGAAGCGGTTGCCCAAGCCGCGCTTCAGCACCACGAACGGGTTGATGGAACGGGTTATCCCGCGGGCCTGCGCGGCGATGCAATTTCGCTGCTCGCACGGATGGCCGCGGTTTGCGATACGTACGATATGCTGGTCACCGATGGCGCGCGCACCCGCGGACTTGATCCGGCCGCCGCGATCGTGGCCATGGCGGAAATGCCCGGTCGGTTCGATCCCCTGATCCTGGCTGCATTTATCGAGGCGATCGGGGCCTATCCGGTCGGTTCGGTGGTGCGGCTGGCATCGGACCAACTGGCGCTGGTGATCGATCAGAACCCCGCCGACCACCGCCTGCCGCGGGTGCGGACGTTCTATGCCGTGGCCACCGGGCAACTCACCGAACCTGCCGACCTTGTGCTTGCCCACTATTTCGGCGGCGATCGGATCATCGCGCAGGCCGATCCCGATGCCTATGGTATCGAGGATTTTAACAGACTGCGACTGCAAATCTTCGCCGCCGCCACCCCATCGGCCGCCTGAGCAAACCGGCCGGCTCACCCGGCCCGTTTGGTTATACTTGAGAAGCCGCTCATCGCCGCTATTCTGCTTGCAACAAGGAGAATGCGATGCGTGCGGTTCAGGCTTATTTCGAACAGACCGGCGGCCCGGAAGTGATCCAGTGGCGCGAGGTTGACCTGCCCGCCCCCGGCCCCGGCGAAGTGCTGGTGCGGCACGAAGCCGTGGGCCTGAATTTCATCGATACTTATTTCCGCTCGGGCCTGTACCCCGCGCCGCTGCCATCGGGGCTGGGATCGGAAGCTGCCGGCGTGGTCGAAGCCGTGGGCGCGGGGGTAACCGGATTGGCCCCGGGCGCCCGTGTTGCCAGCTTTGGCGGCGGGCTTGGTGCCTATGCCAGCGCGCGGATCATGCAGGCGCGGGATCTGCTGCCGGTGCCGGCAGGGATCGACAGCAAGACCGCAGCCGCCGTCATGCTGAAAGGGGCAACGGCAGAATTCCTCGCTGAACGTTGCGCCCCGGTGGCTCCGGGCGGGTGGGCGCTGGTCCCGGCGGCGGCCGGCGGCGTTGGTTTGATTTTGGTGCAGTGGCTCGCCGCGCGCGGGGTCCGCGTGATCGGCACCGTGGGCAGCGCCAACAAGATCCCCGCAGCGCAAGCCGCCGGGGCCGAACGCGTGCTGCTGTCCGATGCCGCCGATCTGGTGGAACGCGTGCGCGAAGCAACCGGCGGCAAGGGCGTGGCGGTGGCGTATGACGGGGTTGGCGCGGCCACGTGGGAAAGCTCGCTGGGCTGCATGGCCCGGCGTGGCACGCTGGTCAGCTTTGGCAATGCCAGCGGGCCGGTCACCGGGGTGGCGCTGGGCCAGTTGCAACGCGGCGGATCGCTGTTCGTAACCCGCCCGACGCTGTACGATTACTATGCCCTTCCGGCCGAAGCACAGGCCGGTGCCGCCAAGTTGTGGGACATGGTCGGATCGGGCAAGGTCAAAGTCACTGTGGGGCAGGAATATGCCCTGACCGATGCCCCGCAGGCGCACCGCGATCTTGAAGCCCGCCGCACCACGGGATCAACGCTGCTGATCCCTTAAGGCGCGGTGGCGAACCAGATGGTGTGGCGCGGCCCCTTGCCTTTGCCATTGGCATCGATCCGGGCGCGCACTTCCACTTCATCCACCGCATAACCGGCGTCTTCCAGCCGGCGGGTGAACTTGGGATCGGGCGCTGCTGACCAGATTGCCAGCACCCCGCCCGGGCGCAGCGCGTTCATCGCGTGACGCAGCCCGCTGCGTGAATAGATCCGGTTGTTTTCAGCCCGCACCAATCCATCTGGCCCGTTATCGACGTCGAGCAGGATGGCATCGAGCGGTTCTGGTGCAAGCAGGATCGCATCGGCCACGTCATCCATCCGCACCCGCACGCGCGGATCATCAAGGCAGCCCGCCGCCACTTCCGCCATCGGCCCGCGCGCCCAAGCGATAATTTCGGGCACCAGTTCGGCCACGGTGATCCGGGCATCGCGGTCCAACACCGCCAGCGCGGCCCGCAGCGTAAAACCCATGCCATAACCACCGATCAGCCAGCGCTGAGCCTTCGCCCCGGCCAACCGCTCTGCCGTAAGCGTGGCGAGCGATTCTTCCGAACCACGCATCCGGGTGGACATCAGTTCGTTGCGATCGAGCACGATCATGAAATCGCGGCCATGCGCATAAAGCCGCAGTTCTTCCCCGCCCGGGACTTGCGCGGTGCCCAGCAGTTCGCGGGTGATCATCGCCGGATCAAGCCGCGCGTTGCGCGCGGTCAACCGCTTCAAGGTTGAGCATTTCGGCCAGCATGAACGCCAGTTCGATCGATTGCGCGGCATTCAGGCGCGGATCGCAGTGCGTGTGATAACGATCTGCCAGCGCTTCATCGCTGATCGCCACCGCACCGCCGACACATTCGGTCACGTCCTGCCCGGTCATTTCGATATGGATCCCGCCGGCATGGGTACCTTCGGCGCGGTGCACGGCAAAGAACCCGCGCACTTCGTTCAAGATCCGGTCGAACGGACGGGTCTTGTACCCGCTCGCTGCCTTGATGACGTTGCCGTGCATCGGATCGCAGCTCCACACCACCGGATGCCCTTCGCGCTTCACCGCGCGGACCAGCGGGGCCAGCCCGGCCTCAACCTGTTCATCGCCGAACCGGCTGATCAGCGTAATCCGCCCGGCTTCGCGCCCGGGATTCAGCAAGTCAAGCTGGCGCAGCAGCACATCGGGCGTCATCGATGGGCCGCACTTCATGCCCAGCGGATTGCCCACCCCGCGCAGGAATTCGACATGGGCCGATCCTTCGAACCGGGTGCGATCGCCGATCCACAGCATATGCGCGCTGGTATCGTACCAATCGCCGGTCAGCGAATCCTGACGGGTCATCGCCTGTTCGAACGGCAAGTGCAGCGCTTCGTGGCTGGTGTAGAAGCTGGTGCCCTTGAGCTGCGGCACGCTGGATGGATCAACCCCGCAGGCTTCCATGAAATCGAGCGCTTCGCCGATCCGATCCGCCATTTCGGCAAACTTGGTCGCCCACGGGCTGCGACCCATGAAATCAAGCGTCCACTGGTGAACCTGCCGCAAATTGGCATAGCCGCCAGTTGAAAACGCGCGCAGCAGGTTCAGCGTTGCCGCGGCCTGGCTATACCCCTGCAACAAGCGCTGCGGATCGGGATTCCGGGCTTCGGGCGTGAATTCGATCCCGTTGATATTATCGCCAAGGTAGCTGGGCAGTTCGACATCGCCCTGCACTTCAACTGGCGACGAACGCGGCTTGGCGAACTGGCCGGCCATGCGGCCCACCTTCACCACCGGCTGCTTGCTGGCAAACGTCATCACCACCGCCATCTGCAACAGCACGCGGAAGGTATCGCGGATGTTGTTGGGGTGGAATTCGGCAAAACTTTCAGCGCAATCGCCGCCTTGCAGCAGGAACCCGCGGCCCGCCGCCACTTCGGCCAGATCGGCCTTCAGCGCGCGCGCTTCACCGGCAAAGACCAGCGGCGGAAAGGTCGACAAGGTCTGTTCCACCTTGTTGAGCGCAGCGGCATCGGGATAGCTCGGCAGGTGCCGCGCTTCTTTTGCCGTCCAGCTTTCCGGGGTCCAGTTACTTGCCACGTGTCATGCTCCTTCAAGAGCGCGCGCCATAGCGCCGGGTCGGCGTAATTGCAAAGTTCGAAAAGCCAAAGCCCGGTCAGGCGCAATAATGTTACCAGCTGGTCACATCAATTTACGCCGCCCTGCTGGCTGGTTGGCGTGCCGGTTTTGACCAGTTGCGGATCCTGCGGCAGCACCGCAATCCGCCAACTGGCAGTGCGGGCCAGATACTTGCGGGCCAGTTCCTGCAGCGCGGCGGACGACGTTTGCGTGTAATCCGCCAGCAACGAACGCACCGCCGCAAACCGGCGGGGATCCTGACTGGCGCCTTCAAGGTGATACATGAAAAAGGCGCTGCTGCTCGAAGCCCGGGTCAACTGCTGGCGCAAGGGCTCGATCACCCGGTTCAGTTCGTCTGGCGTTGGTGCGCGGGCGATCAGGTCCGCCGCGATTTCATCCGCGGTCTGGAAGAAGGTCGGCACTGCCTTGGGCGACAGCTGCGCCAGCGCGACGATCGATCCGCCGTTGTCCAAATCGGTAGCCCAGTTGTTGAACACTTGCGGCGAATAGGCTTCGCCCAGCTTTTCCCGCAGCGCATCAAGCAAGCGGTTCTGGAACACTTGCGACAGCACTTCCAACTGGCGCGATTCCCGGATCGCGGCCATCCCGCCACCGGTCGGCCAGGCGATTACGGCCGCGGCCTGCCCCGAATCGCCGCGGTGGGTCAGCACCACTGGCTCCAGCGACGGCGGCAGGGTGCGAACACTTGCCGGCGCGGTCCCTGCCGGAAGCGGTCCGCGGGGCGGCAAAGCCCCAAACGTCTGGCTCAGCGCTTCGACCGCTTTCGCGCGGTCAAAATCGCCGAACAGTTGCACCTCAATCGGCCCTTGCGCCAAAATCGGCGCCCACACCTTGCGGAACCCTTCAGGCGTGGCGGCATCGATTTCCGCCGGGCCGGGGGTGCGAAACCGCGGATCGAGGCCGCGTTCGTAGAACTTCAGATCGCGTTCGATCACGCCCTGCGGGCTGGCGGCATAGCTTTCGTATTGCAGCTTGGCCGCAGCCTTGGATCGCAGCAGCGGAGCCGCATCCCAACGCGGTATCGCGAATTTCGCCGCGAACAGGTATAACTGGTCGGCCAGATC
>JBDKLL010000183.1:0-11734 GCA_039795595.1 Pseudomonadota bacterium | reverse complement strand
GGCTTCGGGCGGGATGATCGGTTCGGGCAGGGTGAACACCGGGGCGGCTTCACTGGCGAAGTCGTTGTTGAATTTCTGCGCAACGTCGCGCGCCAGTTCGAGGTGCTGCTTCTGGTCTTCGCCCACGGGGACGTGGGTGGCCTGATACAGCAGCACGTCGGCCGCCTGCAGCACCGGATACGTGAACAGCGCCACGCTGGCGCCTTCGCGGTTCTTGCCGGCCTTGTCCTTCCACTGGGTCATACGGTTGAGCCAGCCCATCCGCGCGGTGCCGTTCAGCAGCCACTGCAATTCCGCATGGGCGGGAACTTGGGCCTGATTGAACAAGATCGACTTATCGGGATCGATTCCGCACGCGACCAGCGCGGCAACCATTTCGCGGGTATTTGCGGCCAGATCGGCAGGGACGTGCGGCATCGAAATCGCGTGCAGGTCAGCCAGAAAATAGAGGCTCTGCCCGCCGGTGGCAGCGATTTCGTCCTGCATCCGCACCCAGTTGCGGATCGCCCCCAGATAGTTGCCGAGGTGGAGGTTGCCGGTGGGCTGGATGCCCGAAACGATACGCATAAACTGGTCCTCGAAAGGTCTGGGGTTTCAGAAACCCGGAATTTCTTCGTCAATTGGCTTGGCGCTGCGGCGGCGGGCAAGGATCGCGATGTCTTCCTTGTCGACCGCGCCGATCAGCCACGCCAGCGCCGCATAAACCACCAGCCCGGTGCTGACCAGCAGCAGGATGCCCCCGGTCTTGGCGATGACGCTGCCGGTATAGAGTGGCAGGGTGGCGTGGAACAGGTACCACAGCGCCACGGCCATTACCGCCGATGCTGCGATCTGGCGCAGGATCCGCGACAGCAGTTGGCCATCGAACCGGAAATGCCCCCGGCGGTGCAGGTTGGCATAGAGCAACGCGCAGTTGAGGCTGGCCGAACAGGCGGTTGCCGCAGCCAGCCCGACGATCCCGAACGGCCGCACCACCACCAGGTTGAGGAAGATGTTGAAGGTCAGCGCGGTGCCCGCGGTCAGCACCGGGGTGCGCGTATCTCCGCGCGAAAAATACCCCGGCTCAAGCACTTTGACGAGCACGTAGCTGGGCAATCCGCAGACTAGCGCGACGACGATCTGGCTCATGATTGCGCCGTCTTCCGGGCGGAACTTACCGCCCACGAAGAACGCATTGACGAAGGCCGGCGCGCAGACTGCCAGCGCGAACGCGGCGGGGATGGTCAACAGGGTGGCCAGTTCGATCGCGCGGCCTTGCAACTGGGCTGCGCCGCGCTGATCGCCGCCGGCGATGTGCCGCGATAGCGTGGGCAGGATCGCCGTGCCCAACGCGATCCCGACGATCCCCAGCGGCATCTGGTTAAGCCGGTCGGCCATCTTCAGCAGGGTCAGCGAACCTTGTTTGAGGCTGGTGGCAAAAAACGTGTCGGCCAACTGGCTAAGCTGATAGATCCCCGCGCCGAACGTGGCAGGGAAGATCCGCCACAGCAGCACTTTGGTATCCGGGGTCATCCGCGGCCAGTGCAGTTTCAGCCGCACCCCGGCGCGGCGCACCGACCAAGCCAAATAGGCCAGCTGCGCCAAACCGGCGACGGTCACGGCCCAGCTTTGTGACAGCGCCCTCATCACATCGCTTTGCCCGGTGTACCAGCCCCACGTCATCCCGGCGATCAAGCACAGGTTGAGGAGGATTGGGGCAATCGCCCCCGGCGCAAAGCGCGATCGGGTGTTGAGGATGCCCGATAGCAGCGCGACCACGCTGATCAGCCCAAGATAGGGAAACGTGACCCGGGATAGCATGACGGAAAGTTCGAACTTGCCCGGCACGCTCTGGTATTCGCGGGCCAGCAGCCAGACGATCGCTTCCATCCCGGCGATGCACAGCAGCGAAAAACCGAACAGCACCCAGACGAACACCGACAGCACATCGTTGGCGAAGTGTGCGGCTTCATCTTCGCCGCCGCCTGCCCCATCGGAGCCGTGCAGCTTGCGACTGTACATCGGCACGAACGCAACGCTGAACGCCCCTTCGGCGAACAGTCGGCGAAAGGTGTTGGGCAGGGTGAAGGCCAGCTGGAACGCGTCTGCCGCCAGCCCGGCCCCGAACAGCCGGGCAAACAGCATGTCGCGCGCAAAACCGAACACGCGGCTGACGGCGGTCAAGCCGCCGATCGTGCCAACGTTTTTGATCAGGCTCATGCGCGATGCTCCTTTTCGCGCGGCGGCCTAGCGGCGGGAAAGGCCGCTGCGCCGGTCAGGCTTCGCCGGCTGGCGGCTGATCGCCTTCGTCAGCAGCTTGCTGGGCGGCGAGTTGCTGCAGATATAGCCCGTTGAAATCGATCGGTTCCAGCAGCAGCGGCGCGAAGCCGGCATCGCGCACGGCATCACCAATCACGCGCCGGGCGAACGGGAACAGGATCCGCGGGGCTTCGGCATACGTGAAGGCGTGCTTCTGGCTGTCATCCAGGTTACGCATCCCGACCAGCCCGCAATAGGCCAGATCGACGATGAACTGCGTGCCCGACTGACACTTCGAATTGATCGCGATCTTCAGTTCGATCTCGCTCACTTCGTCCGACAGTTCGCGTGCGGCGATGTTGAACTGCACGTCGATCGCCGGGGTTTCGGGCCACTGGAACGATTCCGGAGCGTGCGGGTTTTCGACCGACAGGTCCTTGACGTACTGCGAAATGATCCCGGCGCTGGGCAGGGTGTCGGCGCCGTTCGGAGCCGGGGTCTGGAGGCCCAGATCGGTGATGATGTTGCCTTCGTCGGACATGGTTGGCGGTGCTTTCGTTAAATCCAGCGGAATTTGGCCGCGCGCCTAGCAGGGCCGCGCGCGCGAGGCAAGAAATCCGAGCAGCCGGTGTAACAACCGGGGGCAAAAATGCCGCGCCACGAAGCCACGCTGATCGTAAAAATTGCACGACCATGCGCCGCGGTGCGTTGTTCATTTGGAATTGCACCCTATTTGTCGTTAAAGTGCAACAGGCGCAGTTTGCGTCAGGGACCGGGTTACGTGGACAAGACCATCGAAATCGTCATCATGGCTATGGTTGCGGCGTTTCTGGCGTTGCGGCTCTATTCCGTGCTTGGCCGCCGCGCCGAACATGAGGAGCGCCCCCGGCTCGAACCGAAAGATGCGCTGCGCGCACCGGTTGTCGAAGTTGCCGAACGCCCCGGTTCCGCCGCGCTGCCGCCTGCGCTTGTGCCGGGGGTGACCCCGGCGATCGAACGCGGGCTTAAAGATATCGCAGCGGCGGATCGGCGGTTCGATGCGCTGGCGTTTCTGGATGGGGCCAAAGGGGCCTACCGGATGGTGCTTGAAGCCTTCTGGAAGGGGGACAAGGCCGCGCTTGAACCGCTGTGCGAAACCACTGTGCTTGCGGCGTTCGACGCGGCGATAGATGCGCGGATGGCGGCGGGCGAAACGCTGGAAAACCGGCTGGTGCGGATTAATGAAGCGGCGATTGTGGCGGCCAGCTTTGATGCACCGCTGGCGCGGATCACGGTGCGGTTCGTGGGCGATATCGCGGCGATTACGCGCAATGCCGAAGGGGTGATGATTGCCGGATCGCTGGATGATGCGATCGAAGCGCGCGACCTGTGGACTTTCAGTCGCGACGTTACCGCGCCGACGCCCGATTGGCTGCTCGACGAAACCGACGAAGGGTAAGCGTGCCAACTGCACGGATCCGCAACTGGGCGGCGCTGTGCGGCGTGCTGCTGCTTGCGGCGTGCGGTGGTCTGGTACCGCAAACCAGCTATCGCCCGCCGGCTGTGTTGCCCGCCACAGCATTGCTCGCCGGGGTTTCGCCCGGCCCGGCGGTGGCCCGGTTGGGACTGGGCGGGGCTGATGCGGTTACGGCGCTGGGGGCCTTTCGGGAAAGCTGCCCGCGCCTGACCAGCCGCAGCGATGCCAGCGGGTTGACCCGCCCGGTGGAATGGAAGCCGGCGTGCGACGCGGCCGGAAAATGGCCGGAAAGCCAAGCATCGCGGTTTTTTGAAAGCTATTTCGAAACCGTTCGGATTGGCGACGGGCAGGGGTTTGTTACCGGCTATTACGAACCCGAAATTGCCGGGGTGCGCCAACGCCAGCCGGGGTATGACGTGCCGGTCTATGCCGCGCCGCCGGATCTGGTGCGGGCGCGCCCCGGCGAAGCCGCGCCATTGCCCGGTGGGCAATTGCCGCAAGGCCGCTATGATGCCGATGGCCGGTTTGTGGCTTATTACGATCGCAGCGAAATCGAGGATGGGGCGTTGGCCGGGCGCGGGCTGGAAATCGCGTGGGTGGCTGATCCGGTTGAACTGTTTTTCCTCCAGATCCAGGGTTCGGGGCGGCTGCGTGGGCCGGATGGTCGCGTGCTGCGAATCGGTTATGCCGGGCAGAATGGCTTTCCGTTCACCGGGATCGGATCGCTGATGCGCGCGCGCGGCTTGCTGGGTAATGGTCCCGGGCAATATCCGGGATCGATGCAGGGCATGATGCGTTATATGCGCGATCATCCCGCCGAAGGCCGCGCCCTGATGCGCGAAAACCGCAGTTATGTGTTCTTCCGCGATCTGGGCAGCAACCCGGCCGTGGGGGCGCTGGGCGTGCCGGTGCGGGCCGGGACCAGCGCGGCGGTCGATCCGGCGTTTGTGCCGCTGGGCGCGCCGGTCTGGCTCGCGCTTGATCGGACGGAAGCGAACGGGTTGTGGATCGCGCAGGATACTGGCGGGGCGATCCGCGGGGCCAACCGGTTTGACAGTTTCTGGGGCGCTGGCCCCGATGCGCGGCGGATTGCCGGGGGCATGATGGGCCGGGGGCAAGCCCTGCTGCTGTTGCCCAAAGGCGCGCTGGCACGGTTGCGCAGCCGATAATGCGGCGTCCGCGGGGCCTTTCGCCGCAAGATGCGGAATTGTGGTCGCGCGTGGCGAGCACGGTCAAGCCGCTGGGGGCACAGCGGGGACTGGCTGCCTATCGGCCACACGTTCCCGATCCGCCGGTCGTGGCGGCATCACCTGCTGTGGTTATCAAGCCCAAGGGCCGCGTTCCTGCCCCGCTGGCACCCAGCGCGCCGCCAGCGCCAACCGCCCGCCCGCTCGATCGGCACGGGCTTGATGCATCGTGGGAGAAAAAGCTGGCACGGGCGGGGATCCAGCCTGATTTCACGCTCGACCTGCATGGGCACAACTTGGAAGCGGCACACGCGCGGCTTGATCATGGCTTGGCGCAAGCGGCCACCATGGGCGCGCGGGTAGTGCTGGTGATTACCGGCCGTCCGCGCCCGACCGAAGCCGCCGATCGCGGCGGGCAGCGCGGTGCGATCCGCGCCAAGCTGCTCGATTGGCTGGCGCTTGGCCCGCATGCCGGCAGGATCGCGGCGGTGCGCGGGGCGCATCGCAAGCACGGCGGAGCTGGGGCAGTTTACGTCATCCTGCGCCGACCGCGCTGAACAGCTGGCCATGCGGCGTAAAAAAATGGCTCCCGTGCCAAATGGCACGAGAGCCTAGGGGAGTGGCTGGAAAATCCTTAGAATTAGAAGTTGATCGTACCGGTCAGGAAGACCTGCCGCGGGTTGCCATAGAACACGGTCAGCACGCCTTCCTTGCCCAGCGCTGGGGTCAACGGGTTGACCAGTTCGCCAGTCGTCGCATTGGCCGCCATGTAAGTGTAGCCCGAGGTTTTGTAGCGCTTGTCGGTCAGGTTCTTGCCATAGATCCCCAGCGACCACGCCTTGTTCGGTGCGCGGAACACCAGGCTGGCATCGACCAGTTGGTAGGCCTTCTGATCAAGGTACACGTTCGGCACTTCGAACTGATAGGTCTTGCTCTTGAACGACAGGCCTGCGCCCAAGCTGAGCGAGCCATCGTTGAACGGCATGGTGTAATCGATCGCAGCGTTGCCCGACCATGCCGGGGTGTTCTGGACCTTGCGGTATTGCGCCACGTCGGTCGGTACGCCGCCGATGTTGGTGACATACTTGGTGAACTTGGCATCGATATACCCGACCGAGCCTGACACGCTCAGCGTGCCGGTGTCGCGATCGATCAGCTTGGCGCGGGTTTCGAATTCGAAACCCTGCATCCGGGCCTTGCCGGCGTTGGAAACCACGCCGCAGAAGGTTGGCGTGCCGCCCACATTGCAGGCCACCGAACCGGGGATCTGGACATCGGTATAGTCCATGTAGAACGCCGCGGCAGCAAGGTAGAGGCGGCGATCAAGCAGGTTCGCCTTGTAGCCCAGTTCGTAGCTGTCGACCTTTTCCGGGCGGAAGCCAAGGTACGCTGCCACTTCGGCGTCGGACCTCACCCCATCGCCGTTCAGGTCGACCGCATTCGCGCCAACCCCGCGCGGATCGAACCCGCCGCCCTTGAAGCCTTGCGAATACGAGGCGTAGAGCGTGGTGTCGCCGTTCGGCTTGAAGCTGAGCGTGGCCTTGGGGGTGAACTTGTTGAAGGCGTTCTTGCCGCGGAAATTCGTCTGCGCCGCGCCGAACGGAATGGCCCGGCCGCCAAACACCGCCGAACCACCGCCCAGATAGTTCTGGCGCAGGATGTAACCGCTGCGTTCGTCCCACGTGTAACGGCCGCCAACCGACAGGCTGAGCTGGTCGGTCAGATCATAAGTGAAGTCGGCAAAACCGGCCATCGTTTCGGTGCCGATATCGGCGTTGGTGAACGCGGCATAGCCATCGACCAGCGTGTAAAGCCGCGATTCAAACTGCGTCAGCGCCGATGCGTTGAGGTAGTAGAACCCGACAAGGCCGTTAAGCTTGCCAACGCTGACCAGCGCCTGGACTTCCTGGCTCAACTGGTCGTTGCGATAGATCCCCGGTACGTCAAGATCGACGGTGGGCAGCGCATCGAAGTCGATCGGAGTGGTCGAATCATCCTTGCGGTACGACGTGATCGATCGCACCGTCAGCCAGTCGGCCGGGTTGCCTTCGAGGAACAGCGAAACGCCCCATGATTTCACGTCCTGCTTGGGGGAATTAAGCCCGCCCTGCGTGTCATAGACGTTGTCGAGCACCGGCGTGCGCGACAGCATCCCCGGGATCAGGCGATGGCCATTGCGCGGGTTCGACTTGTCATGGGTGATATCGGCGGCAAGGCGCGCGAAAATTCCCGAACCGTGGATTTCGATCGTGCCCCGGCCCGCCCAGACATCCTTGTCATAATTGTCGAGCCCGGTGGTCAGGTTCTGGCCGAACCCATCACGGTTGAGGCGCGCAACCGAACCGCCAACGCGCACCGTGCCATCGCCGATCGGGGCGCTGGCGGTAATCACGCCGTCTGCCTGATGATATGTGCCAAAAGTGCCGCGCAGGTTCAATTCGGCAGCGTTGGCAAGGCGCTTAGTAACATACTTGACCGCGCCGCCCACGGTGTTGCGGCCATAGAGCGTGCCTTGCGGGCCGCGCAGCACTTCGATCCGCTGCACGTCGTAAATATCGAGCACCGCGGCTTGCGGGCGGTTGAGGTACACATCGTCAAGATAGATCCCGACACCCTGTTCGAACCCGGCGACGGGGTCTTGCTGGCCTACGCCGCGGATGAACGCGGTCAGCGTGGAATTGGTGGCGCGGCTGGCTTCCAGTGTCACGTTCGGCACGGTTTCGGCCAGCGCGGTGATATCAAGCGCGCCGCGATCCGATAGCTGGTCACCGGTCAGCGCGGTGATCGCGATCGGCACGTCGATCAGGTTTTCCTCGCGGCGGCGCGCGGTGACCACAATCGCGCTGTCGTCGGCGCTGGCAGTGTCCTCGGCGGTTTGGGCATAAGCGGGCACGGCATAGACGCCGGCCAGTGCACTTGCGACCAGTGAAGCACGGCAAAGCAGGGTGTGAACAGGCATCGGTATCCTCCCTAAGAACCTGTGGCCCACGCGTGCTGCCGGGCCGTCTGTGGGGCTTTATATAAAAGTTGAACCAACTTTCAACTTTGTTATGCTTGCATCACGCGCTTCAAGCGGGAAAGGTGCGTTAACGTGGCATGGCTGCAACACCTTGAAGGGCTGGCCGCAAAGGGGGAGATCGAATGAGCGATGCAGCGCATCCCGGCGCGGGCGAACCGCATGACGGGCCGGGCGGCGCGCAGGATAAAGCCGCGCGCGTACCCCGCACCGAGCGTGGGCGACGGACCCAGCGCGCGATTCTGGACGCCGCGGCGGCCGAATTCGGCGAAAAAGGCTTTCATGAAAGCTCGATCGTCTCGATCACGATCCGGGCCGGCGTGGCGCTCGGCAGTTTCTACACCTATTTTGAAAGCAAGGAGGCGCTGTTCAAGGCGCTGGTCACCGACATGAGCGAGCGCGTGCGCGATCATGTTGCCCCGGTGCTGGCCCGGCAACCGGCCAGCGGGGTCGCCGCCGAAGGTGCCGCGCTGGAAGCGTTCCTGACCTTTGCGCGCGAACACAAGGAAATCTACCGGATCATCGACGAAGCCGAATTCGTCGCCCCGGAAAACTGGCGGGCCCATTACCTGACGACCGCGGCGCGCATCCTTGAGCGGCTGCACGCGGCCCGAGCGCAGGGCGAACTGGGGGTGGAGCCGGATGAAGTCCATGCCTGGGCGATCATGGGGATGAACGTGTTCCTTGGCCTGCGCTTTGGGGTGATGGATGCTCAGGCCGATCTGGCTGACGTTGCCGCCAAGGCCAATGCTCTGCTGCAGAACGGGTTGGGCTGAAACCGCACTGGTCTGCGGCAACCTGTAATTTTATCCTGTTGTGATTGAATGATTAATCTGCGCTTCCTTGGCCCTAATCAGGGTGGGGATTGTTTCGATGCTGGAACTTGCGCAGGCCGGGCTTGCGGCGCTGATCGATACGGTCATCGTTGGCGTGCTGGCTTATTGCATCATCCGCAACAGCATCGCCACCCGGGAGGCCGCGCTGGCGGCGTTCTGCGTGGCCGCGGGGTTCGCCGGTGGCCGCTATTTCTTGGCCGACCTGCTGGCCGGCCCGCCGTATCAGTCCGCCGCGGGTGCGGCTGGCGGGGTGGCCGGGCTGATTGTGCTGGGTGTTTTCGGGCGGCGCATTCGGATCGGCCATGCCCGAACCTGAGGGGCCGGCCGGTACTGGTTCCTGCCATGGCCCATGCAATGACCAATGACTCGGCGGGCAACCTTCGCTAAGGGGCGCGGCCATGGCTACGAACGTTTCCAACCGCCGCACCTTTGCGATCATTTCGCACCCCGACGCGGGTAAGACCACGCTGACCGAAAAGCTTCTGCTGCAAGGCGGTGCGATCCACCTTGCCGGCGAAGTCAAGGCGCGCGGGGCGGCACGGCGCGCGCGATCGGACTGGATGAAGATCGAACAGCAGCGCGGGATTTCGGTGACGTCCAGCGTGATGACGTTCGAAAAAGACGGCATCACCTTCAACTTGCTGGACACCCCCGGCCACGAAGACTTTTCCGAAGATACCTACCGCACCCTGACCGCGGTGGATTCGGCGATCATGGTGATCGATGCCGCCAAGGGGATCGAGCCGCAAACCCGCAAGTTGTTCGAAGTTTGCCGGTTGCGGTCGGTCCCGATCATCACGTTCGTCAACAAGGTCGACCGTGAAGGCCGCAGCGTGTTCGAAACGCTGGATGAAGTGGCCGATGCGCTGGCGCTAGATGTGGTGCCAATGAGTTGGCCGATCGGAATGGGCGGCGTATTCGAAGGCGTGCTTGATTTTGCCACCGATACGATCAGTCGCCCGGAAGGCGATAGTCGCGAATTTCTGGGCAAGCGCGATGCGGCCAAGGTTGGCAACATCCCCGCTGAAATCGCCGAAGAAATCGAACTGGCCAAAGCCGGATATGGCGATTTTGATCTGGAAGCGTACCGCCACGGGGATATGACCCCGGTATATTTCGGTTCGGCGCTCAAGAACTTTGGCGTGACCGAACTGATCGATGCGATCGCGCGCTATGCCCCGCCGCCGCGCCCACAGCCCAGCGAAGCCGGGACGATCGAACCCGGCAACAAGGAAGTGACCGGCTTCATTTTCAAGGTGCAGGCCAATATGGACCCCCAGCACCGCGATCGGATCGCGTTTATGCGATTGGTGTCGGGCACGTTCAAACGCGGGATGAAGCTGACCCCATCGGCGCTGGGCAAACCGGTGGCGATCCATTCGCCGATCCTGTTTTTTGCGCAGGACCGTGAAATCGCCGATACGGCAGAGCCCGGCGATATCATCGGCATCCCCAACCACGGCACGCTCAGGGTGGGGGATACCCTGTCCGAACAGAACAAGGTGCGGTTTACCGGCTTGCCGAACTTCGCCCCGGAAATCTTGCGCCGGGTGGCGCTGAAAGATCCCACCAAGACCAAGCAGTTGCGCAAGGCGCTGGACGATCTGTCCGAAGAAGGCGTGATCCAGGTGTTCTATCCCGAAATCGGCAGCCAGTGGATCGTTGGCGTGGTTGGCCAGTTGCAGCTCGACGTGCTGATTTCGCGGCTGGAAGCCGAATACAAGGTCGAAGCGATGCTTGAAGCCGCGCCGTTTGATACCGCGCGGTGGGTTAAAGGCAGCGATGCGGCGCTCAAATCCTTTGCCGATTTCAACAAGTCGAACCTCGCCAAGGATCGGGATGACGATATGGTCTTCCTGGCGCGGTCAGCTTGGGACGTTGGCTACCAGCAGGAAAAGAATCCGGACCTGACGTTCAGCGCGACCAAGGAACGGTAACGGCGGAGCGGTCTGCTGGTTACAGGCCGGGTTTATCTGGCGGAGGTTTCCCGCTAAATCTGGCCCGCCTATCCCGCCGGTCACGCGGCGTAATTCTGGCGGAGCGCGGGCTAGGATCGTGTCGATGCAGCTAACCTTCGCAAGTTACAACATCCACAAGGCGGTCGGGCTGGACGGCCGCCGTGATCCCGAACGGATCTTGCAGATCCTCCATGAAATTGATGCCGATGTCATCGCCCTGCAGGAAGCCGATCGCCGCTTTGGCCGGCGGGAGAGCGTGCTGCCGCGGCAATTGCTTGATGATCTGGGCCATTACCGCGCGGTTCCGCTGAACCATCGCCCGGATTCGATCGGTTGGCATGGCAATGCCCTGCTGGTGCGCCGCCGGTTCAGGGTGGCTGATGCCGGGGTGGTGCGGCTGCCCACGTTGGAACCGCGCGGAGCGGTACGGGCGGATTTACTGGTCGATGGGCAGCGGGTGCGGGTAGTGGGAATGCACCTTGATCTGTCCGGGCTGCGCCGCCGCCAGCAATTGCGGACGATCCTGGCCCACGTGGCGCAGTGCGATCAGGCGTGCCCCACGGTTCTGATGGGGGATTTCAACGAATGGTCGCAGCACGGCGGGGCCTGGCGTGAACTGTCCGCGCCATGGCGAGTGTTGCTGCCTGGACGCAGCTTTCCTTCGCGCCGCCCGGTCGCTGGGCTCGACCGGGTGGTGATTTCGCCTGAATGGGAACTGCGCGAAACCGGGGTGCATCATTCGGCTTTGGCGGCGCGCGGGTCGGATCATCTGCCGGTATTCGCACGACTGACCCTGCCTAAAATTTAGGCAATTGAGCAGGAAACAGGCGGGTCTGCTTGCGGGCGATTACCCTGTGCCGATCAAGTGCGCTGTAAATAAACCATAAAATGAAATTGGCACACCCCTTGCGAAGGATGCGGGGCTGGCATGGGGCCGGCAAGCAATCAGGGGATAGGCATGAAATTCATCATCGCCATCATCAAGCCGTTCAAGCTCGACGAGGTGCGCGATGCCCTTGGCGCGGTTGGCGTCGCAGGGATGA
>JBDKLL010000182.1:0-12507 GCA_039795595.1 Pseudomonadota bacterium | reverse complement strand
AAAGGGCCGCGTCCTAGACCGCTAGACGAAGGGGCCACACCAGCTAGCGCCGGGGTAGGGCCGGGCCTTTACGGAACGGTTTATCGGGGGTCAACCCCCCTGATCGAAAGAATATGACATTCGCGCGCTCAATCGATGAACGCGGCGTCATCAAGCAGGAGTTCCGCTTGTGGGCGGCTGGCCCAATCATCGATCTTGGCGCGCCCGGCCAGCCACAGGCGGCGCTGCTGTGCACCATGCAGCAAGGCTTGGCCCAGCTCGGTTTCCGCGGCGCGAAACGCGATCGCCTTGAAGCTGGTCCCATCATCGCCGCGCGCGATCAGACGCACATGGTCGGTGCCGACGATGTCGGTTTTGACCAGCCTGACCGGCCCCACCGCCACGCGTGGGCCGGGCCAGCCCATGCCATAAGGGCCGGCGCTGTCCATGGCTTCGACCAGCGATGGGCGCAGCCCACCGGGGGCAACAGCCAGATCGAGCAACAGTGATTGATGGGCCATCGCCGCGCTGACCGCGCTACCGAGCCGTTCGTCGAGCCATTCGCCCAGCGCGTTGAGTTGGCCGGGCGCCACGGTCAACCCGGCGGCCATCGCGTGTCCGCCGCCGGCGATCAACAGGCCGGCTTCGCGGGCGGCGATGATTGCTGCGCCCAGATCGACCCCGGCGATCGACCGGCCGGAACCTTTGCCGTTGCCCACTTCATCCGCATCCAGTGCGATCACCAGCGCGGGCTTGCCAGTCTTTTCCTTGATCCGCCCGGCCACGATCCCGATCACCCCGGGGTGCCAGCCGCTGCCAGCCAAGGTGAGCACGGCGCGGTTGTGCTGAGCATCAACTTGCGCTTCGGCAGCTTCCTGCACCGCGGCTTCGATTGCACGGCGTTCGTCGTTCAGCGCGGAAAGCTGCGCGGCGATGGTTCGGGCTTCGTCGGGGTCTTCGGTGGTCAGCAGGCGCACGCCCAGCGTCGATTCGCCCACGCGGCCGCCGGCGTTGATCCGCGGGCCAAGCGCAAAGCCAAGGTCTGAACACGTGGGTGCACGGTTCAGCCGGCTGGCATCGATCAGCGCCGCCATGCCGGTGTTTTCCCGCTTGGCCATCACTTTTAGCCCTTGCGCCACGAACGCGCGGTTGAGCCCGTGGAGCGCAGCCACATCGGCCACTGTGCCCAGCGCAACCAGATCGAGCAGCGCGAACAGATCCGGCTCTGCGCGATCGGTGAAGAACCCACGTTGCCGCAGGGCGCGAACGGTTGCGATTGCCAGCAGGAAGGCCACGCCCACCGCGGCCAGATGGCCATGCCCGGCGGCCAGATCGCTTTCATCCAGCCGGTTGGGGTTCACCAGCGCCATGGCCTTCGGCAATTCGGCCGAACATTTGTGATGATCGACCACGATCACGTCGACCCCGGCCGCCCGCGCCATCTCCAGCGCTTCGAATGCCATTGCCCCGCAATCGACCGTGACGATCAGGCTTGATCCGGCTTCGGCCAGCTTGACCAGCGCCGCACCCGACGGGCCATACCCTTCGAGCAGGCGATCGGGGATGTAATATTGCGCCGCATGGCCCAGCGCGCGCAGCAGGCGGACCAGCAGGGCGGCGCTGGTTGCGCCATCCACGTCATAATCGCCGTAGATCGTAACCTGTTCGTTGCTCAGCACCGCCTGCGCCAGCCGTTCGGCGGCGGCATCCATATCGCGGAACGCCGATGGATCGGGCAGGAATGCGCGCAGTGAAGGGTTGCGGTTGCGTTCAAGATCGTCGGGGCTGACCCCGCGTGACAGCAGCAACTGCGTTACCAGATCGTGGGCAAGGCTCGATCCGTTACCCGCGCCAAGGTTCATGTTGCCCCCACGCCAGCGCCACGACCGGCCAGAGAGCGAACGTTCGATCCCCAAGATCGAAGAGGAGGGAGAACTGGTCGTCACGCGGCTTGCGCTAGCGCATCGCAGCGCGAAACGGAAGGTGGCCCGATCGGCGATTGCGGGACGCGGACGAAGCGTGGAAGATGCGGCGATGAACCATGGATTCGCACCGTTTTGACGCTGGCAATCATCTGGCACAGCCGCACCGGGGCATCGCAGGCGCTGGCGCAGGCCGCGCATGCCGCCACCGGCGAGCGATCACGGCTGCTGCCGGCTGCACAGGTTGAACCGGCAGACCTGCTGGCCGCCGATGCCTACTTGTTTGCCTGCCCGGAAAACCTCGGGACGATGAGCGGGGCGATGAAGGAAATGTTCGATCGCTGTTATTACCCCATGCTCGGCCAGATCGAAGGGCGCGCTTATGCCAGCGTGATCGCGGCGGGATCGGATGGGCATGGTGCACAGGCCCAGCTTGACCGAATCGTGACCGGCTGGCGGCTTAAACGGGTTGCGGAACCGCTGATCGTGGGGTTTGCGGCGCAAACCCCGGCCGAAATCCTCGCCCCCAAGATCGTGCCAGCCGCCGATCTGGCGCGCTGCGCCGCATTGGCGCAGGCGCTGGTTGAAGGTTTGGAGCTGGGGGTGTTCTAAATGATTTCAACAAATTGCCTGTCAGTATAAACTGGCCATGACATTCCGGGATTCGAGCGGTTAGGGGGATAGCATCGGCAGTGCTAGCATCAACGGTGGACCTAGCGGAACCGCAGCCCTTGCGGTTGTGTTTGCCAGCGGGCAACGCCCGGATGCCGCGGCGATTGCCGATTTGGCCGCACAGGCTGATGCGGGGCTGCCGTTCGCGATCAGCCATCAACCCGGCCCGCGCGCGGGATGGCTGGAACTGATCACCACGGGCCTGACGTTCGATTGTCTTGGATTGGCCCCCGGCGCAGCGGCCAAATATCCGCCGAAGGGCACCCTGCTGGGGTTGGATATCCGCCCGGCGGGGGAGGCGATCGCATTACGGCCCGGCCCGCACCTGATGGCCGGGCGCACGTTGCTGCCGGTGGTGCGGGGCTTGGTTGGGCTGGGGGCCGCGCTGGCCAGCCTGCCCGGGGCAATGGCCGTGAGCTGGCGCCCTGCGCACAGTTGGATGGCCCCGGCATACTTCCGGTCGGTCGTGGCTGACTGGCTGGGTGGCGGCGCGTTTCCGGGGCTGGGGCTGACCACGCTGCACCGGCTTGATGACGGGGCGATGGTATCGCATGGGCTGGCTTACTTTACCGGGCAGGAACTGCGGTTTGAACCCGGCCATGGCCTTGAAGTTACCGGGATTGCGCGGATTGCGGTGCGGCTGATCCATGATCTGGTTGGCGCGGTTCCGCTGCTCGATCCGATCGATCTGACCGGCCCGGGGGGCGAACGGGTCCGTGCCGAACCGCGGGCCGATGGGGCCATGATCCGTATCACGGTGATGCCGTGATCGCGGTGGCGGAACAGCTTGGCTGATCCGCCAGAACCCACTGGCCCTGCGCCGATCCTGCCGCGGTTGCGGCTATCGTTTCGTTCGATCAACCGGCATGGTCAGGCCGGCTATGATCCGGGGCTGCAACGCCATCATCTTTTGCCGTGCCAGATTTTGCACCGGGCCAGTTTTGCCGGGCTGTTCGATACATTGGGCCGCGAACGCCTGCGATTTGATGATTTTCGGGTGAATGGCCTGCTGTTGCCGGCCAATGTTGGCGCAGCGGTGCGGATCGGCCTGCCGCTGCATCTTGGGCCGCATCGGGCCTATAACGAACTGGTGATCGAGCGCGTGGGGCAGATCGAACGGGGCTGGTCGGCCCGGCGCCAGCGCGCGCCGGAAGTGGCGCTGTGCGAAGCGCTGGAACGGTTGGGGCTGCTGCAACGGGCGCTGCGCCGGCGGTTGCTGGATCAACAGCGGCGCATGTTGCTGAACCGGAACGATCCGCTTGGCGCAAAGGCCGACTTTGCCGAACTGGATGCGATGGCGGCGCTGTTATGGCCAGCAACCGAGCTTCGCCGAAGCCCGGTTTAAGCCAATGCGCTGTCAGCTCAGTGCGCTGTTAGGCCAGCGCCATCCGCGCCTTGGCCGCCAGTTCGCTGCGCGCCTGGTTGTATTCTGCTTCAAGCCGATCAACCCGGTCCGCCACTGATTCCACGGCCTTGACCGCGCCGATCCCTTGGCCCGAACCCCAGATGTCCTTCCACGCTTTGGCTTCGGTGTTGCCGCCCGAGCCAAAGTTCATCGCGCTGGGATCGCTGACCGGCAGGTTATCGGGATCAAGCCCCGCAGCCACGATCGACGGGCGCAAGTAGTTGCCGTGCACGCCGGTAAACAAGTTGGAATAGACGATGTCATCGGCCCGGCTGGCCACGATCGAATCCTTGTAGGCTTGCGCGGCATTGGCTTCGGAGGTGGCGATCCAGGCTGAACCCATATAGCCGAAATCAGCGCCCATGGCCTGCGCGGCCAGCACCGAGCGGCCACACGCGATCGAGCCGGACAGGGCGATCAACCCGCTGAACCATTCGCGGATTTCCTGCATCAGCGCGAACGGGGAAAGCGTGCCGGCATGGCCACCCGCGCCGGCGGCAACCGGGATCAGCCCATCGGCGCCCTTTTCCACCGCCTTGCGGGCAAAGCGATCGTTGATCACATCGTGCATCACGATCCCGCCCCACTGGTGGACGGCCTGGTTAACGTCTTCGCGCGCGCCGAGCGAGGTAATCACCATCGGCACCTGCCACTTGGCGCAAACTTCCATGTCTTCGTCCAGCCGGTTGTTCGATTTGTGGACGATCTGGTTCACCGCGAACGGCGCGGCCGGGCGATCGGGATTGTCGCGGTTATGGGCGGCCAGTTCTTCGGTGATGCGGTGCAGCCATTCGTCCAACACGCCCGAAGGCCGCGCGTTCAGCGCCGGAAAACTGCCGATGATCCCGGCCTTGCACTGTGCGATCACCAGATCCGGGCCGGAAATGATGAACAGCGGCGAAGCAATGACCGGCAGGCGCAGGCGATCGAACGGGGCGGGCAGGGACATGAACGGCAATCCTCTCAAGGCGAACTTTCGGTTTTCCTATGAGACCGAATGCGACCTGTCGAGAGGGGGTTACGTCGTTTGCACCGCCACGGTCCCAGTCCGCTCCAGCTTGCCCCAGCCGACGACCTGCCCGCGCGCGGCTGCCAGCAGTGAACGGATCACCACGCCGTACATCAATTGGCGATAGACGAACCGCTGCATCAGCATCAGGCCGCCGGGAAACTGCTGGCGGGTTGGTTCAAGCCGGTAGGCGATCCAGCCGGCGATCAGATCGACCAGCACGAATGCCGTCCAATACGTCGCCATGCGCAGGACATCGCTTTGCGTCTGGGCCCAGCCGTGCTGCTGGATGCGAACGATCGTGCCGCCGATCGACACCAGCAGGGCCAGATCGATCAGCGGCGAAATGGCGGCAAACAGGATCTGGAACAGCCACGCTTGCGGCATCCCGAACCATGCCAGCCCGCGCGGCCGGCCCCGGCGCAGCACCGCGCGGTGTTTCCACAGGCATTGAAGCGTACCGAACGACCAGCGATACCGCTGCTTGGCCAACGCCGCGAAGGTTTCGGGGGCTTCGGTCAGGGCAACGGCTTCGACGTCGTAGGCCACGCGCCAGCCGCGGCGCTGGATCGCGATGGTCAGGTCTTGGTCTTCGGCCAGCGTATCTTCCGGATAACCGCCCACCGCATCCAGCGCGCTGCGCCGCCATGCACCGACCGCCCCCGGCACCACGGTGATCGCGCCCAGCGCATCCAGCGCGCGGCGCTCCACGTTCTGCGCGGTAACATATTCGATCGCTTGCCAACGGGTGATCAGGTTGATCCGGTTGCCCACGCGGGCATTGCCGGCCACCGCGCCGATCCGCGGATCGACGAACCAGCGCACCAGCTTGCTGATCGTATCGGGCAGGAACTGGGTATCGGCGTCCAGCGCGATCACCACTTCGCCGCTTGCTTGCCGCAACGCCCGGTTCAGCGCGCTGGCCTTGCCGCCATTGGTCAGCGTCATCAGCGTCACCCGTGGATCGGCGCCGTAATGTTCGGCAACCAGCGCGCTGGTGGCATCTTTGGAACCGTCATCGGCAACGATCAGTTCGATCCCGGGGTAATCGCTGGCCAGCACGCGGGCGATCGACGGCACGATCACCAACGCTTCGTTGTAGGCCGGGATGATAACCGAAACGCTGGGCTGCCAATCCGCAGGTGCGGGGGCGGCCTTGCGGCGGCGATCGACCAGCGCCAGCGTGGTCAGCAACACTGCGCGGGCAATGCCCAGCGCGATCGCAAAGAAGAACATCCAGCGCAGCGCATAACCGATCGATGCCAGTGCCAGAAACGCGCTCACATCGGCGCGCACGGCCAGCCGATCGCTGCCGCTGACCGGCGGCATGACCGCATCGCGCGACAGGCCGGCAAGCTCCGATACCGGGACCAGTTGATACCCTTCGGCGCGCAGCCGATCGATCAGCACGGGCAGGGCAGCGATAGTCTGCTCACGATTGCCGCCGCCATCGTGGAGCAGGACGATGTTGGCGCTGCGTTCGGCATTGCCGGCCCGGATTTTGGCAAGCGTGCGCTCCACGATCGCGGCCGCGCCGGGGGTGCGCCAATCGCCCGGATCAACGTGCAGCCCGACAATCGTATAGCCGTGCTGCTGGGCGATCAGCGCGGGGTTCAGTTCATCGTTGGTGGTGGGTTCCGCATCGCCGAAATAGGGCGCGCGAAACAGCCGGGTGGAATGGCCGGTATAGGCTTCAACCAGCCGCTGGGTGGCGTTGAGTTCCAGCGCGGTGCCCAGCCGGGTTTCTTCGGCCAGATTGGGGTGGGTATAGCTGTGGTTGCCGATCTCGCTGCCTTCGTTCACGATCCGGCGCAGCAATTCGGGGTGTTCCAGCCCGTTTTCGCCAATGATGAAAAAGGTGGCCGGGGCGTGCCTGACCTTGAGGATATCAAGAATCCGCGGGGTGTAATCCGGGTCGGGGCCATCGTCGAACGTCAGCGCGATCAATCGCGGGTTTTCAGCCCCGCCGCGCTGAACTTCGAACGGGGTTGGCAGGCGGGTGTAACGCACCGCGTTAATGCTGCCGTCGCGGGCGAAGGCCAGTTCACGGGTGCCGCCACTGGGTGCGGCGCCAATCTTCAGGATTTCGCCCGTGCCTTCGATGTCGGTGCCTTGCGCCACCGGGATCGTGCCGATCTGCGGGGCGCGATGCTGGCGGCTGGCCTGCAACACTTCCCAAAAGCCGGGGTCTTCGCTGCCCAGCCGCCATAACGCGATCCCGGCAATCCCTTTAAGCTGCTGCAACTGGTTCCAGCTGGTGGCGGCGTCCATCATCCACACAGTGTGGCGATGATTGCCGGTTTGATCGCTTTCGTCATAGGCGAACCCGGAATTGCCACTGGCCGGATCGAACTGGGGGGTGGTGGAACTGTCGCGCGCGGCCAGCCAGGCTTCGGGAATGGTCAGCGCATCAGCTTTGCCATCGTGCCAGTCATAACCATAGCTGCCAATCGCGACGACCAGCTTGCGGGCTGGCACTGCGGCTGTGGCATGGGCCAGTTCGCGGGCGAACCAGTCGGCACTGGCAATCGGTCCGGGTTCGCCGCCTTGCCAGTGCTGGTCATAGTTCATCAGGATCAGGGTATCGACCGCACTGGCGAACCGGGCTTCGTCCCATGCGGGTTCACCGGCGGGAATCGTCAGCGCCAGCTTCAATCCGGCTTGCGCAAATTGCGGCTTCGCGCGCTTCAGGAACGCCAGATAGGATGGCAGCGCTGCATCGGGGATGTTTTCGATATCGAACACCACGCCGGTCCATTGCCCTTGGCGGGCGGCCGCCAAAGTTGCGCGGATCAGCCGGTCGGCGCGGGCGTGGTCGGTCAGCAAGCGGGCCGTGCCGGTGCCATCCCAGCGTTCGTGCGCCAGGTTCTGGACCATCAGATAACGGTCGGGCCGGTGCAGTTGCCCATGCAGGATTGCCGGCAGATACGGATCCGGTTGCATGATGATTGCGCCGTGCGTCGAATCGATCGTGGCATCGGCTGCCACCACCGCGTCGAGATCGTTGAAATGGCGGCGCAGCGATGCGGCGCTGTCGGGGTCCCAAGGGACGTAAAACCCGATCCGGGCTGGCGCGCCGTTGGCCCCAGCGGTGCGCAGCGGCGGCAGTTTATGCCGCAAGTGCGCAACCCGGGTGATAAAGGGCAGGGCCTGCGCCCGTTCATGGATGAAATCGAGCGGCGCATCGACCGGCACTTCGACCAGCGTTGCGGCAAAGCTGGCGGCAGCCAGAATGATCAAACCAAGCAGCACCACGGCCAGTCGCGCCACCCGCCGGCGACGTTTGCCGGTGGCGTCGAAAAAGATCGGTGAAGTCATGGCCGTAATCGTCCCGCTGCGGTCTGCTGCATAGACGCGCCGCTAGGCCGGTGTTTGTTGCGCCAAGCTGAATGACCCGAAGGTTAGGCCCACGCCTGCTGGTAGAGCGCGATGATTTCATCGGTATTCGGCACCCGGGGATTGTTGCCGGGCGAACCCGATGCCAGCGCTTGTGCCGCCATCAGCGGTAGCAGAGCGTCCCAGCGGGTCTTGTCGATGCCATAGGCGGCGGGCGATGGCACCGAAAGATCGGCGTTGATCCGGTGCAACGCGTCCACCAGCGCGCCGACCGCGGATTGATCCCCGGCGTGGTCATCGGCCAAACCCATCGCCCGGCTGCAATCGGCATATCGGCCCAGCGCGGCCGGGGCCGACCATTGGGTAACGACCGGCATCAGCATGGCATTCGACAGCCCGTGGCTGACATGGAAATGCGCGCCGATCGGCCGGCTCATCCCGTGGACCAGCGCCACCGAACTGTTCGAAAATGCGATCCCGCCCTGCAATGCGCCCAGCATCAGCGCCTCGCGTGCGGCGCGATCCCCCGGATCGGCGCAGGCCCGGGGCAGGTTGGGCCAGATCAGCCGCATTGCGGACAGGGCCATGCTATCGGCAAAGGGGTTGGCCCGCTGCGAAACGTAAGCCTCGATTGCGTGAACCAGCGAATCGATCCCGGTATCCGCCGTCAGCCGGGCGGGCTTGCTCAGCGTCAGCTCGTAATCAACCACCGCAATCTGCGGGAGATAGGCCAGCCCGGCGCAGAGCATTTTTTCGTCGGTTGCGGTATCGGTGATGATCGTGAAGCGCGTGGCTTCCGATCCGGTGCCGGCCGTGGTTGGCACGGCGATGATCGGCAGGCCGGGTGCATCTTCCTGATGCGGGGCCTTAAGGTCGCTGATCGCAATCGCGCGATCCCGTTTGACTGCGATGATTTTGGCGCTGTCGATCGGGCTGCCGCCGCCAAGCCCGATCACACAATCGTGGCGGCCATGGGCCAGAAACTGGCAGCCCGCATCGATCGAATCCACCGTTGGATCGGGCACCACGCCGGTAAAGGTGCGGTGCGCGATCCCGGCGCTGGTCAGCAGGCGTTCCACCCGTTCCAAGATCCCGGAGGCGGCGATCCACCCATCGGTAACGATCAGCGGCGCTGACAGGTCTGCCGCAGCCAGCGCTTCGGGCAGTTCCTGCAGAACCCCGCCACCGATACGGATCGTGCGGGGCAGGTGGATCGCGGCCATTTCCAGCTCCTTAGGCCAGCAGATGCTCCATGCCGTAGAACCGCGCGGCGGTTCCGGCATAGAGCGCGCGCTTTTCATCGGCCGAGGCGCCGTGCGTCAGCCGCTTGAAGGCGTTCCACAGCACGGCATAGCTCGCGCCCCATTTGTCGACCGGGTAATTGCTTTCGAACATCGCGCGCTGCGGGCCGAAGGCTTCGATGCAGGTTTCGATATAGGGGCGCCACATCGCGGCCAGCACTTCGGATGACAGGCCGGCTTCGGGGCCATGATCGGGCATCCCGGCGAACGACATCGCCAGCCCGCCCAGCTTGACCGAAACATTGGGGCAGGCCGCCAGTTCGCGGATTGCGCTGCGCCAGATGTCAAACCGTTCGTGCAGCTTGCCATGATAGCTCGCCATGCCGAGCGGGGTGCCGCAATGGTCCAGCACGATCTTCTGATCGGGGAATGCGCGGGCCAAATCCAGCACATCGCCCAGTTGCGGCTCCAGCACCCACGCATCGAACGTCAGCCCCAGCGGGGCAAGCTGGGCAAAGCCCTGGCGGAACGCCGGGTCGAAATACAGCCCTTCGGGGGCGTGGAACGGCGGGCCAAGCACATCGGGATCGGCATTCCACGCGCCTTGGTGGCGAATACCCTTGAACCGGCTGGTCAGCGCCATCTGTGCTTCCAGCACATCGCGCGCGCCGTCGCCCAGCCGCAAGTCAACATGGCCGATGATCGCATCGCACAGCCGCACGTTGCCATACAGGCCGCTGGCGCTTTGCGCGGCGACGCCGTTGACATATTCGGTTTCACCCAGAACTTTCATCGCATCGCTGGCCCCCGCGCGGTAAAACGCGCCGCATTCCATGAATACGGTGGCGATGACGTTGTGGCCGCTGGTGGCATCGGCGTGGAGTTCGTTGAACGTGTAATAGGGCGAACGCGCGATTGCCGCGATGAACGGGTGGTGCGGTTCGGGAAACACGGTCAGTAGCGGGCGCAGATCCCACAAGTGGTGGTGCGGATCGATGATCGGCAGATCGGGTTCCAGAATCGCTTCGGTCATGCTTGGCTCCTCTCGGCAGGCCTCTGACGGGCTCTATTGGGTTCAGCTTATGGTGATTATTCCGTGCGTTCAATCATCGCCGCCAGCGATCGGGCAATTTCGCGCAGCGTGGCGTCCGAACTCCACATCGGGTGCGGGCGGGAACGATCGGCCAGTTCGCTTTCGCGGCCCGCCAGAATCCCGCCCAATGCCGCGCCCATGAACAGCAGGCGCTGGTTTACCACTTTGCGCGGCAGATCGGGCATCAGCCGGCGAATATGGTCGAAACAGCGCAAGTACCCCGAATTCCAGCGCCCCTCCAGCGCGGCCATGAACAGCGCGCGGTGGGTGAGGCCGAGCATCACCACGAAGCGGTTGTAACATTCCCCCCATTCGGGCGGCGCGGGGTTGAGCGAAGTGCGCACCAGCCCTTCGACCACGTCCAGTACGCTGTGCGGGCCACCATTGGCCTCTTGCGTATCAAGCCAGCGATTGCGCTGATCGTCGATCAGGCGCGCGCCATCGACGATCAGTTCGCGGACCAGTTCTTCCTTCGATCCGAAGTGATAGCCCACCGCGGCGTGGTTCTTCTGCCCGGCCGCTTCGGCGATCTGGCGCACGGTAACGCCATCGACCCCGCGTTCGGCAAACAGCTTGAGCGCAACTGCTTTCAGGTGTTCGGCCGCGTCTGAACGGGCGGGAGGTGCGGCACTGGCCATAGACGGATTCATAGTTTGACTCGCCCTTACGTCAAATGCATTATCCATTTGGATAAGAAATGTGGAGAGGATGCCGGGTGGACGTTGGGGTCGACCTTGCCGCGTTGATGGCGTGGATGGACGGGCAGGGGCTGGGTTCGGGTCCGCTGGGCGGCGTGGTGCGCCTGTCGGGCGGGACACAGAACATCCTGCTGCGGTTTTCCCGCGCCGGGCGCAGCTATATCCTGCGCCGTCCGCCCCCGGTGTTGCGCGCCAATTCCAATGAAACGATGCGCCGCGAAGCCCGCGTGCTGGCCGCGCTGGCGGGCACGCCGGTGCCGCATCCCGGCCTGATCGCCGCCTGCCCGGATGAAACCGTGATCGGTGCGGCGTTTTACCTGATGGAGCCGATCGACGGGTTCAACGCCACCCAAGGCCTGCCGGCGCTGCACGCCGGCGATGCCGCGATCCGGCGGCGGATGGGGTTTGCCATGGTCGATGCAATCGCGGCGCTCAGCCGGGTCGATCATGGCGCGGTCGGCCTCGGGGATTTCGGCAAGCTTGATAACTGGCTGGAGCGGCAAGTTGGGCGCTGGGCCGCGCAACTGGCCAGCTATGCCGATCTGCCTGGCTGGACCGGCCCGGCCGCAATCCCCGGGGTGGACAAAGTGGCGCGCTGGCTGGATGCGTACCGGCCGCCGGTGTGCCAAGGCGGGATCATCCACGGCGATTTCCACTTCGGCAATGTGCTGTTCCGGCAGGATAGCGGCGAACTGGCGGCAGTGGTCGATTGGGAACTGTGCACGCTGGGCGATCCGCTGCTCGATCTGGGCTGGCTGGTGGCGACGTGGCCCGAAGGGGAGCGCCCCCATGCCACCGATGTGGCGATCACCCCGTGGGATGGCTTTGCCGCCCCGGATGAACTGGTGGCGCATTACGGGGCGCAGACTGGGCGCGATCTGGCGCACTTCGATTGGTTCGCGGTGCTGGCCTGTTACAAGCTGGGGATCATCCTTGAAGGCACCCATGCGCGGGCCTGCGCCGGCAAGGCGCCGCGCGATGTGGGCGATCGGTTGCACGCCCACACGCTTTACCTGTTTGAACGCGCGCTGCGGCGCATTGGCTGATGGAGAACAACGTGCACAGCGATACCGATTTTACCGGCAAGACAGTGCTGGTGGTGGGCGGGTCCAGCGGGATCGGCAACGGCATTGCCCATGGGTTCCGCGAACG
>JBDKLL010000181.1:0-6596 GCA_039795595.1 Pseudomonadota bacterium | reverse complement strand
CGCCTAGGGCACGCGGCGTGGTCGGGCCCTTAGCTCAGTCGGTAGAGCAACTGACTTTTAATCAGTAGGTCGCTGGTTCGAACCCAGCAGGGCTCACCACCTTGATCCGGCAGTGCACTTTATTCGCGCGAATGGCATCCGCCTGCGCCGCATCTGCTGCAGCAAATCGGAGCAGGACCATGCGCTGGGCGATAGTGGCGGTGTTGATGGCGGCGTTGTGCGGCTGTGTCGGGACCGTGGTTTCCAAAGTGGTGACCGCGCCGGTGAAAGTTGTCAGCAAGACGGCTGATGTGCTGACGACCAGCCAAGACGAAGCGGATCGCAATCGCGGACGCAAAGCGCGCAAGGCTGAGGACGATTGATGCCGCAGCAGACCATGCTGGCGGCGCTAGGGGTGGTCGCACTGGCAAGTATCGGTGCCCCGGCCCATGCCGAGGAAGCCCCGACGCCGGCTGGCGCATGGTCGCTCAGCGGAGCGGTTGAGGCGAATTCGGACTATCGGTTTCGTGGGGTTTCGCTGTCAGACCATGATCCGCAGATCAGCGCCAGCCTGACCCTGGCCTATCGTTCCGGTATCTATGGCAACGTGTGGGCATCGAACGTGCAACTGGATGGCGGCGCGGTTGACGCGGAAACCGATGTCGCGCTGGGGTGGAGCGGTCGGCTGGCCGGCCTCGAATTGGACGTGGGTAGCGCGTATTACCTCTATCCGGCCAAGGCGCGCTTCAATTACGTTGAATTCTATACCAAGGCAGCGCGCCATTTGGGCCGGGCGACGTTGGGTGTTGCGGTCAACTATGCCCCGGCGCAAGCGGCCCTTGGCGATGCTGATAATCTCTATTTGTCGACGTTCGCCGAAGCCCCGATCGGCACGATGCCCGTAACCGTGCACGGCGCGCTGGGCGTTGAAGATGGTGCGTTCGGGGATCGCAAGGTCGATTGGCGGATCGGGCTGCGGTACGATCTGGGGGCTGGGCTGGGCGCGACGGTCGATTACGTCGATACCGCGCGCGCCGGCACGCCGCTGGCGCGAGCCGGGCTGCTGGCCGGGTTAAGCTGGGGCTTTTGACGCGGGTTACTGCACCATTTCGTGCAGCGGTTCGGAAAGCTGGTATCCCGATCCGCGCAAGGTGCGCAGCGGTGCTGGCCGATTGGCGGTCTGCTCGATCTTCTGGCGCAAACGGAACACCGCGGCATCAAGATTGCGGCGATCGATTTCGCCGGTGATCCCGGCCGCATCGCTCAGTTCCCCGCGGCTCACGACTTTGCCTTGCGCGGCAATCAGCCGGGCCAGTAAGCGCTGTTCAAGCCGGGTCAGCGGAATCCGCACGCCATCGGGTGAAACCAGATTGCTGTAATCGCTGGATACTTCCCAGCTTTGCTGTTTGCTGGGGGCCGGGGCCGTTGCCGCCAGACGGCGCGAAATGGTCAGGATCGCCTGATAAACCTGATCGAACCGGATCGGTTTGTGCAGCATCATGTCGGCCCCCGCCGCCAGCGCACAATTGAATGCATCCGGCCCGGAGCGGCCGCTGATGACCAGAATTCCGGTTTGCGGGCCGCTGCTGACCATCGTGATCAGATCCACCCCATCAAGCCCCGGCAGGCCCAGATCGACGATCAGGAAATCGCACGCAGCCGCATCTGCGCTGGCGAGAAAGGCTTCGGCCGAACCGAAACTGGATACCCGCAAGCCCTTGTTCAGCAGGTATTGCGACATGAAGTCCAGAAAATCGGCATCGTCATCAATGATGCAGATGCGATCAGGAAGCTGGTTGTGCATCATATTCATAGTCCGGAGAGGCCTGTGGCTGGAGTTCTTGATAAAATGGCATCAGATATGCCGATATGCAATTACGGGATCACTCGGCCCCCGGTTTCGGGGGGATGGCGTGGCTGCCGCGAACGACTTGATCACGGCCGAAAGGGCAATCTGCGTATCCGCGGCCACTTGGCGCAGCAGATCGGCTTCGGCCGCGGTATCGAATGAAGCGGCAGGGTGTTCGATCCGGTCCAGCACGGTCTGGAGTTGATTGGCCCCCACCAGCAATGCCGCGCCTTTGAGCTTGTGCGCTTGCGCTGCAGCCCGGTTTGGTTCGGCTGATTGCAACAATTGAATTAAGGCGTCGCTCGCCGGGGCCAGTTCGCTGGCAAACCGCGTTAGGTGGCGGGTCAGCACTTTGGTGCCGACCGTGCGTTCGGATTCGATGATCATTTCGGTTGAGAGCACCGGGGCTGCCGGCGGTTCGGCCTGCCTGCCGGTTCGCGGCGCGGCTGGCACGACATTGGCGAGCGCACCGTTCAGCGTGGCCGCATCGCAGGGTTTGGTCAGGAACGCTTCGAAATCGATGTCCTGAAACTGCGTCCGGCGGGAGATGTCGGCATCGGCAGTGACGGCCAGGATCGGGATCGCCCCGCGGCCTTGCGCAGCGCCGGCATCAAGTGCCCGGATCGCGCGCGCGGCGGTCATCCCGTCCATCACCGGCATATGCATATCGATCAGCACGGCATCGAACGGCTGGCTGGCCACTGCGTTGAATGCGGCCAGCCCGTTGGTAACGCAAGTCGGGCGATGGCCCAGCGCCTTGACCTGATCGTGCAGCATATCCAGCACCAACTGGTTGTCATCCACCAGCAGCAGGGCCAGCGGATGCTCTGGCCGGGCCGGCTTGGATCGGGCCTTGGGCTGGGCCAGTGTGGCCGGGTCTGCGGCGGCCAGTGGCAATTCGAACCAGAACGTTGAACCTTGGCCAAGCGCGCTGGTTACGCCGATCTTGCCGCCCATGGCTTGCACGATCCGGCGGCAGATCGACAGGCCAAGTCCGGTTCCCCCAAACCGCCGCGCGGTGGTTTGATCGGCCTGCGTGAAGGGGGTGAACAGATTATCCACCTGCCCGGCATCCAGCCCGATGCCGGTATCGGCAACTTCGATCCGCCACCATTTTTTGCCGCGATGTTCCAGTGAGACATCAATCGTGCCGTCCGGGGTGAATTTCACCGCGTTGCTGAGCAGGTTTGACAGCACTTGCTGGATCCGGAACGCATCGGCCATTACCGGCGCACGTTCGGCGTCGCTCGCAAATCGCAATGTCAGTTGCTTGGCCTGGGCGGTGATCTGGTATCCTTCGACCAACCCGGCCAGCACTTGCACAAGATCGACCGGGTGCAACTGTGTGGCGACGCCTTCGTGTTCGATCCGCGAAAAGTCGAGCACATCGTCGATCAGTACCTTCAGCCGTTCCCCGGCCTTATCCAGCCGGTTGAGCATATTGATCGCAGTTTTTGGCAGCTTCTGGGTTAGCATCAATTCGATGCCACCCAATACTACTGCCAAAGGCGTGCGGATTTCATGGCTGATCACGGCCACGAAATCGGCTTTGGCACGTTCGGCGCGCTGCGCGGCATCGGCCGCCTCCAGCGCTTCCAGTTTCAGCCGCCGCTCTTCGGCGTTCATCAGGTCCAGTTCGGAAAACAGGGCGTTGATCCGTTTGGTCAGCGATGAAATTTCATCGTTCAGCGGATCTTCGTTCAGCCGGTTGATATAGCCGGAACCGGCCAGTTTGCCGACCTGATCTTCCAGGGCGAGCACGCGGCGGGTTACCAGCTTGTCGAACTGCCGCAAAATCGTGAACGCGATCAGCAGGTTCAACAGGATCAGCGCGGCTGGGCCAAGCAGGCGCGCCAATCGGGCCGATTGTGTGATCGGCAGGGGAACCATCATCGTTACGGCCGCCGGCGGGCTGGCCAGCAGTGCCGGCAACGGGATCGTTACTTTTGCAGTTCCCTGCGAAATTTCGGTTGTAGCCGAATGCTGCCCACTGAACGCAACCGTCAGATCGAGCGCAGCGCCCAGTTCCTGCGGTTCAACTTCGCGGCCCATGATCAGCACGCCATGCGGTTCGCCTTGCCCGTCGCTGGGAAAGATCGGCGACATCGCAACCACGTGCATCACCCCATGCCGCATCACGAAACCGGATACCGCCTTGCGCCCAGCCAAAACGCGGCGCAGCAGTTCGGGGTGGCTCTTAAGCTCCTGCCAGACCGGTTCGCGCGCGCTCGCCGAATTCATCGTGCGCTGGAACAGGATATTATCGCCGGGCCGAATGAACGCGATTTCATCGACGTCGATCTTGTGGAGCATGGTGTCGCTGACTTCGCGCTGCTCAAAGCCTGCGGCGCCGCCCATCATGAACGCATAGGCATCGTCCCAGTTCGCCCAGTCGCTGACGCTGAAAACCATTTCCTGAAGGTTGCGGTTCGTCACGGCCCGGGCGCGGGCCGATGCCGCGGCGATTTCTTCGGTGGCGATCGCGCTGACCTGGCGATTGAAGATCGCAAATCCGGTCGCGCCGATCAGCAGGCTGCCAATGCCGCTGATGATCAGCGCCCGGCCGATCAGATTACGCCCCAGCACGGAACTCATTGTTGCCCCCTGATCGCACTCGCCCACCCACCGCCTTGGCCGATCGCGGCAAGGTGGCGCGCGTGATCATATGTAACAAAAATCAAACGGCGGGACTAGGCGTTGTTGCGGTATTTATTTGATAAGATATGACTTTTGTATGATATTAAATGAGTAATATTTTCATCAATTTTCAGATCCAATATGACTAAATCGGTTGCATCCAGAAGTTCGCCGGAGCAGGCGGTTGCGCCGTGTAGTGGGCTGAAAAGCGAGGGTGCACTGACGTATTTTGCGATTGGCAAGTAGCCATTGCGGGCGCTGGGCTGTTGTGTATCTGGTTGTGAGTATCAGGGTTTAGAATTATCGGTTAATTGCGATCCAAAACTTGCCTCAATATGACTATATATATACAGACAGATGGCTGATTTTGCTCATAAATAAGTGATATCACTTATACTATCTGACTTCTGTATATTGATTATGACCCCCATACAGACTTTCACTGCGACCCAAATAGATCATTTTCGGCCCGGCGTCGGCTGGAGTGCGTCGGTTTTTTTACTGAAATCTGATGGGTTTAGGCAGCAAGTGCGAAGTTTTCCGTTGTCTGATGATCTTGAGATCGCGCTCAACGCTTTTCGTGGCAGCTTCCACCTCAGCAGTGAACTCGATCCGGGGCGAATCCAGCTACAGTTCATTGAATCTCTTGGGACCCGAAGTTCGCGGCTGCAAACCTTTCGTCAGGTCAGCGAGGGTGCGACGCTTTCGTTCGGTGGCAATCGCGGGGATGCGGTGTCTGATCAGGCGTCGCGTGGGGTGGCGATCAACTTGGGTGGGGCCGCTGTTCAACAGATCAAGGCCATGGTTTCGCCTGCGGTGCGGGATCGGATCGCGGCGCGGGAAGGGTGCATGCCTGCGCTGGTAACGCGCATGACCGCGACGGGGCGTTTGCTCAAACGGCGGTTGGTGCGTACCGCCAGTCTGCCGACGATCCCTGTTGACGCGGCCGAACGCGAGCAGGCCCTGCTGGCCCTGACCGCAGCGGTGATCGAAGATGCCTTGGCCGCGCCCGGGGCCAGTGAAACAGGGGGCAGCGAAGTGGTTTCGTTGCCGCAGCGACTGCACGTAGCGGGGCAGGTTTCCGCGCTGTTGACCAGTTGCCCGTTAACCCGCGATGGGGAATGGACGCTTGATGAAGTGGGGCAACGGCTGCGGATTTCCCCGCGGTTGATCCAGTTGGCGATGCAGGAAGTGTTTGGCGTGGGCTTTGTCGGATATCGCAAATTGGCCCGCCTCCACCAACTCCGCACCAGTATTCGGCAGGCCCGTCCTGGCACCAAAGTGACCGAGATCGCGTTGGAGCACTTGTTCAGCAATCCGGGGCGGATGGCGGGGCAATACAAGGAACTGTTCGGCACAGCGCCATCAGACGATCTGGCGCAGGCGCTGCAGCACGCCTGATCCAAGGGAAACTGGCGGAAAAGCGGGCTTCCAAAAGTTTAGACATTAGGTCCAATTCGGACCATTTTGCGCAAAATGGATATCCCCTCGCGCGCCCGGCCCATAGCGCGGATCAATCTGCGCGCTTGCGTGCCAAGATTTTAATCAGGGGGCATATCCATGAATCTTCGCCACTCACTGCTCTACACCGCAGCGATTGTTTCGGTTGGTGCTGGTGCCAGCGCCGCGCAAGCATCGACGCTTTCGGCTACTTTCACGACCGGTGCAGTCGCGAAGTATACCTCATCCAATATTGGTACGAACGCTAACCAGACCGACACGGCCAAGCTGTTTTCGGAATTGAACATTACGAGCGTAACGATTTCGCAGACCAGCACATTTTCGACTTGGTCGCAGGGCAACGATACGGCGGTGACAGTTACTGTGAACCGTTCGGGTGGGCTCTCAAGCCTGACTTTCCAGGGGACGATGAACTGGGTCAGCTCCAGCTGTAATGGCAATGGTTGCGATTACATTGGTATTACGATGGCGGATAATGCGGTTAATGACGGCTATCCGGCGCTAGGCACCAATCAGCATAAAACGTATATTTTGCAGTTCAGCCAAAGCACTTTGAGCCTATCTTCGCTGTTGCCCGATAATATTGATGGTTCGGCGAACTTCGGCAATGCGGCATTCTCCGCGTTGGATGCCTTTGGTGGGGATACGACAGCTCCTGTTGTGACCGCTT
>JBDKLL010000180.1:0-10657 GCA_039795595.1 Pseudomonadota bacterium | reverse complement strand
CGATTTCCCCACTGCCCCGCTGATCCTTGGCTCGGCCGGCGCGCGTTCAGCCTATCTGACCGGGCGTGGCAGCGTGATCATGCGCTGCCGCCATGAAATCGAAGAAGGCCGCGGGGATCGGCGTTCGATCGTGCTGACCAGCATTCCCTATCAGGTTGGCAAGTCGAACCTGGTCGAAAAGATCGCCGAAGCCGCGAAGGACAAGCGGATCGAAGGCATTTCCGACATCCGCGACGAATCCAACCGCGAAGGCATGCGCGTGGTCATCGACCTCAAGCGTGATGCCACCCCGGAAGTCGTGCTGAACCAGTTGTGGCGCAACACCCCGGCACAATCGAACTTTGCCGCCAACATGCTGGCGATCAAGGGCGGGCGCCCGGAAGTGCTGGCGCTGCGCGATATCATTTCCAGCTTCATCGGTTTCCGCGAAGAAGTGATCACCCGGCGGACCAAGTTCGAACTGAACAAGGCGCGGGACCGGGCACATATCTTGCTCGGGCTGGTCATTGCGGTCACGAACCTCGATGAAGTGGTCAAGATCATCCGCGGCGCGCCAAATCCGGCTGCCGCGCGCGAAGCCTTGCTGCGGCGCGAATGGCCGATCGGTGACATTGCCCAATATATCCGGCTGGTCGAAGCGATCGAACCCAACGCCGAACAGGATGGCGGCACGTATCGCCTGTCGGAAACGCAGGTGAAGGCGATCCTCGATCTGCGCCTCCACCGCCTGACCGCGCTGGGCCGCGATGAAATCGGCGATGAACTGAAGGAACTTGCCGCTGCGATCGCGGAATACCTTGCGATTCTGGGCGATCGGATCCGGCTCTATGCGGTGATGCGCGAAGAACTCGTCGCGATCCGCGAAGCCTACGCCACCCCGCGCATGTCGGAAATGACCGCGGCGGCCGATGGGATCGACGATGAAGACCTGATCGAACGCGATGACATGGTCGTCACCGTCACGATGGACGGTTACATCAAGCGCACCCCGCTTTCCACGTTCCGCGCGCAGAACCGCGGCGGCAAGGGCCGCGCTGGGATGGCCACCAAGGACGAAGACGTGGTGACGACGATGTTCGTTACCAGCACCCACAACCCGGTGCTGTTCTTCTCGACTGCGGGCAAAGTCTATCGGCTCAAGGTGTGGAAGCTGCCCGAAGGTGGCCCGGCCACACGCGGCCGGCCGATCGTCAACCTGCTGCCAGCATTGGACAAGGACGAAACGATCCAGACCGTGCTGCCCCTGCCCGAAGACGAAGCCGAATGGGGCAAGCTTTCGGTCGTGTTCGCCACGGCCAAGGGCAACGTGCGCCGCAACGCGATGGATGCGTTTGCCAACATTCCGTCGAACGGCAAGTTCGCAATGCGGTTTGATGAAGGCAGCGATGATCGTCTGATCGGCGTGGCCTTGCTGGAAGCCAGCGATGACGTGTTGCTGGCCACGCGTGCGGGCAAGGCGATCCGCTTTGCCGGCGATGAAGTGCGCGAATTTGCCAGCCGGACCTCTACCGGGGTGCGCGGCATGACGCTCAAGGGCGATGACGAAGTGATCTCGCTGTCGATCCTGCACCGGGTTGGCACCAGTTCGGAAGAACGCGAAGAATACGTCAAATTCGCGCCGTGGAAGGGCGAAAAGGATGGCGAACCGGCGATGAGCGCCGATCGCTTTGCCGAACTGCAGGAACGCGAACAGTTCATCCTGACGGTTTGCGCCAATGGTTATGGCAAGCTGTCTTCCGCTTACGAATATCGTCGTACCGGCCGCGGCGGTCAGGGCATCACCAATATCGACAATATCGCCCGCAACGGCTTGGTGGTCGCCAGCTTCCCGGCGGTGCGGGCCGATCAACTGATGCTGGTCACCGATCAGGCCAAGCTGATCCGCCTGCCGCTGGAAAGCTTGCGGGTGATCGGCCGCGGCAGCGCCGGGGTGCGGCTGTTCAACGTTGCCGATCAGGAGCAGGTGGTCAGTGCGGTGCGCCTTGCCGATAGCGGTGAAGATGACGACGCCGGCGAAGGCGCTGTGGATGCCGACGGCGAGGTGATCGCTGCCCCCGCCGGGGATGCGCCGACCGCGGATTGATCCAGCAGATGGATGGGAAAAGGCCGGGCGTGCTGCGGTACGCTCGGCCTTTTTGCATCTGGTTCAGGCGCGTTGGCGTTGCAACGCAGTAACCACCCCGGTGCAGATCAGGAATTGCCCGAAATAATACAGCGGCCAGATGAGCAGCCCGGGCAGCAAACTGTTCGCCAGTGGCCCCAGTCGGGCAAAGATCAGCCAGTCCGATACGGCGAACATGACCGCCCCTACCCCCACGCGATAGCGCGAAAAACGGCTGGCCCACGCGCTGGCTGCCATGCCGCCCAGCCCCACGGCATAAAGCGCCACCCCCGGCGCGGCGGCGCGATCTGCCGGCAACAGGAATGAAACCAGTGGGATCGCAATCCCCAGCGCGGCCACCGTCAGGCGCTGGCTGTGGCTTAGCCGGGGGCGGCGATGCTGCAAATAGAACCAGATTGCGAGCAGATGGCCCAGCAGGAACGCCACAGCCCCGGTCTGTAACGAACGTTCGATCAGCACATCGCCCAGCGCGCCCAGCGCCATCACCGCGGCGATCTGGCGCTGGCCTGCAGACACTGCGTAAAGCGCAAGGAACGCCACCCCCGCCCCTTTCAGCGCCATCTGGCTCAAAGGCGGCAAGTGCGCATCCTTGACAGCCCAGAACGCAATCCCTGCGGCAAGGCTGGCCAGCAGCCACAGTTTCTGGCCGATCGATGTGCGTTCCGGCATGGCAATCTTCCCCTTGGCCCCGTTACGGCAAGCTTGGCGTTGGAAATTCCTGCGCGCAAGGGCTAGTGGCTGGGCCATGGCATATGACGTTCATATCATCGGCGGCGGTCTGGCAGGCAGCGAAGCGGCGTGGCAACTGGCGCGGCGCGGGTTCAAGGTCCGGCTTTCGGAAATGCGCGGCGGCGGGGATACAACCCCCGCGCACCAAGGCACCGGGTTGGCCGAACTGGTCTGCTCGAACAGCTTTCGCTCTGATGACCATGAAAAGAACGCCGTTGGCCTGCTGCACCATGAAATGCGCCAGCTCGATTCGCTGATGATGAGCGCTGCGGTCAAAGCCGAAGTGCCAGCAGGATCGGCGCTGGCGGTGGACCGCGATGTGTTTTCGGCCGAAGTCGAAGCGCAGCTTGCGGCCATGCCCGGGCTGACGATTGTCCGCGAACGGATCGATGCCCTGCCCGCCGCGGGGCTGACGATCGTCGCCACCGGCCCGCTGACCGCGGCTGCCTTGGCCGGCAGCATCGGCGCCGCCACTGGCGCGCAAAGCCTGGCGTTCTTCGATGCGATTGCGCCGATCGTTTACCGCGAAAGCGTCAACATGGACGTGTGCTGGATGGCCAGCCGGTGGGACAAGGGCGAAACCAAGGATTACATCAACTGCCCGATGAACCGGGATGAGTATGTTGCGTTCCGTCAGGCACTGCTCGATGGCGAAAAGACCGTGTTCCGCGAATGGGAAGCCAACACCCCGTATTTCGATGGCTGCATGCCGATCGAAGTGATGGCCGAACGCGGCGAAGATACCTTGCGGTTCGGGCCGATGAAGCCGGTGGGACTGGACAATCCGCACACCGCCACCCCTGAATTCCCGAACGGGCGCTGGCCCTATGCCGTGGTGCAGCTGCGCCAGGACAACAAGCTGGGCACGCTGTGGAACATGGTGGGGTTCCAAACCAAGCTGAAGCACGCGGAACAAGTGCGGCTGTTCCGCACGATCCCCGGGCTGGAAAATGCGGAATTCGCGCGGCTGGGCGGGCTGCATCGCAACACTTTCCTGAATTCACCCGAACTGCTTGATCGTCAGCTGCGTTTGAAAACCGCACCACATATTCGCTTTGCCGGGCAGATTACCGGGTGCGAAGGCTATGTCGAAAGCGCCGCCGTGGGGTTGCTGGCCGGGATGATGACCGCGGCCGAACTGGCCGGAAGCGAATGGACCGCCCCGCCCCGCACCACCGCGTTGGGAGCGCTGCTATCGCACATCACCGGCGATGCCGAAGCCGACAGTTATCAGCCGATGAACGTCAATTTCGGGTTGTTCCCGCCGGTTGACGCCGATGTGAAGAAAAAGCAGCGCAAAGAAGCCTATACCGCCCGCGCCAAGGCCGATCTGGCCGGGTGGATTGCTGCTGCCTAACACTTGCAGGCTGGGTGCTGCACCGGCTTGGGCTTGGTTGCGATGAATTCACCGCGGGTCAGCTGGCCATCGCCATTGGCATCGGCCCCCTTGAACTTGTTCGATGTGGCCACCGCCCATTCTTCGAAGCTGAGCAGGTTGTTGTGATCGACGTCCAACTTGCGGAATGCCGCGGCCCGCGGGACCAGCGCTTCGGCCCGGCTGACCAGATTGTCGCGGTTGCGATCCAGACGGTTGAAGCGGCGTTCTTCGCGCGTTGCCTCGTCAGCCTGCGGCAGTGCTACGCCTAGCAGCCCGGCGCCATCTTCGGTCGGGATGCCATCGGGATCAGGGATGGTTCCGGCGGGTAGCGGCGGCGCGGCGGCTTCGGTGGCGGCCCGGCTCTGCCACCAGAACAGCCCGGCAGCGGCCAGCAATAAGGCACCCACGGCGCCCAGCACAATCCGATTCATATGCGTTTTCTCACAATGGGTTAGGCATAATACCCTACTTGCCAAACATGCCAACCCGCAGCGCCACCACCATGCTGCCCATCCCCGCCAGTAGCCCGCTGCCATTGCGCCCACGGTGGGCCAAGGCGTTGAGCACGGCCAATGGTCGCAGTGTCCGGGGCAAGGCAAGTTCACCCCAATCGGCCAAGCCCAGTGCGGCAATCGCCGCGGCGCGTTCGTCCGGATGGGAAACCCGTGCCGCAAGGTCGGCCCACGCCCAGTTGGTCCCGGCTCGATACGCAGCATCGGCGTGCTCCGGATGGCCCAGTTGCCGGCTCAACGCGGCGCAAGCGGCCGCTCGTCCGGCTGCGAATTCAGCCAGTGCGGCATGGTCCAGCGGAGCGGCTCCCAGCAGGGCTTCCCAGCCATCGATAAGTGCCGTCAACGCGGCACGCTCTTCCCCCCAGTTATGCAAGAGCGCCAGCAACGGTTCGCCGCCACCATCCGGTGCGATGGGGGCGTCAAGCCGGTCGCGCCACCATGCCATCCGCAACTGCGCCAATAGTGGTTCACGATTGCTGCGCACGATTCCGGCCAGTCGGGCATCCAGCGCAAACAATCCCCAAAAGATCGTTCGCCCAGCGCGCGGGGCATAAGCCAGCGCAAGGCGGTGTTCGGGTGGCAAGGCAGCAGGATCGAGCAGGTTCTCCATTGCCCAGCGGTATGGTCGGCTGCACGCTTGCGGTCAAACGCCACTGGATCAACCGCTCGTTTACTTTCGGACCGTATGATCTCGGCCATGATGACACGGGGCTTCATTCGCAAGTTGCGGGGGGATTGCAGCGGCAACGTGCTGATGCTTGGCGCGGTAACCCTGCCGTTGGTTGTTGGCGCAGCCGGATTAGGGCTGGATTCAATCCAATGGACCCTGATGCAGCGGCAGATGCAGCGGGCTGCAGATTCCGCGGCGATGGCCGGGGCGCTGGCCAAGACGCAAGGGTTTGATGGCGACCAAAGCGCGCGAGATTCGATTGCGCGCGCCAATCCGCTGCCGGATATCGATCCGGCTGTCGATTCCGATTCCTTTAAAGTCGAAGATCCGCCCAAAACAGGCAGTTACGCTGGTAAAGCCGAAGCGGTGCGGGTGGTGATGCAAACCCGCATGCCGCTGCCATTTTCAGGCCTATTCTTGAACACCGGGCCGTTGATCCGGGCAGAGGCCACCGCCACAGCAGTCAATAACTATCATTACTGCGTGCTGGCGCTGATTAAATACAATATTAACGGGATCAAGGTCAGCGGTAGTTCTGATATTACGATGGATTGCGGCATGGCGACCAATTCGACTGCCGCTTCGGCAGTTACGACGGCAAACGGAACCAGGATCGATGCATCGCCAGTGGCGGCTGTTGGGGGGCTTAAAGCCTCGGCATCATACGCTCCGGGGACAAAGTTGTTACCTTATTCGGCCCCACAAGCTGATCCATTCGCAGCATTGCCGGACCCATCTCTGCCAAGCAAGTGCAGTCCTGAATTGAAGGTTCAACCATCCAGCAATGTAACTATAAGTGCCAATAATAACTGCTTCAATGGCGTTAGCATCAAGGGTACAGTCACATTTTCGCCTGGGGTCTATTACATCAGTGGAAAGACGTTTGACATTGGATCACAAGGCACTTTGATCGCGGAAGGTGTAACGTTTATTCTAATGCAACCAAGTTTCTTCTCTCCGTCTCAGCTTAATATTTCCGCCGGTGCCACTGTCCAAATTTCAGCACCAACATCGGGGACCTATGCTGGGGTGATGTTTTATCAAGATCGACGGAGCACTCTTGGTCTTTCAAACGTCATCAACGGTAATTCTTCGTCATCGATGCGCGGCGCGTTCTATTTCCCAAGACAGGCGGTCAAATTTGGCGGCGCGACAGGAATTGACACCCAGTGCCTGCAAATCGTTTCACAAGTCGTCGAGTTTACCGGCGGCACCACGATCCAGAACACATGCCCAACGGATTCCGGTGCGCACGACTTTAGCGGTACCCGCGTGTTTTTGGTAGAATGATGCTCCGTTGCATCTCCCAACCAATTCTGCTGCGGCAGCTGAGTGCCAGTCAAACCGGCACCAGCGTGGTTGAAGCCGCGATCCTGTTGCCAGGGTTTGTCATGCTGTTTGCGATGCTGTTTGATCTCAGTGCAGGCTTTGCCCAGAAACTGCGCGTACAACAGGCTGCAGTCCGTACGGTCGAATATGCGCTGAATTCGGATCTTGAAACAGTGACGCCACTGCTGCTGACCGCCGAAGCTGCCAACAACGCCAAAGTACCGATGTCGCAAGTAACCCTTAATATCTGGCAGGAATGCAACGGCGTGAAGTCCACTGATATTACGGTGCCATGCGCAGATGCCGAACAAACCGCACGCTGGTTGTCGATTTCGATCAGTAGCAGTTACACGCCGGTCCTTGGCAGACTGCTGCCGACCACACTTGCGCCGGACGGAACGATCACGGTCGTCGGGCAATCGCAGGCCCGATTACAATGATGCCTGCGGCGTTATCTCTTCGGTACGATAAGCGCGCGGCCGCTGCGGTGGAATTTGCTCTGGTCGCACCAGTGTTTCTCGCGCTGCTGTTCGCAATTATGCAGTTTGGCATGGCGGCGTACGCCCGTGCCGGGGTGCAGCACGCGGTTACAGCCGGGGCGCGCTATGCCTCGATCTATCCACGCCCAACGGTAACCCAAGTGAAAGACAAGGTCCGCAGCAGCGCCTACGGGCTTAACCCCGCGCAGATCGTGGACCCGACGGTTAGCCTGACCACCCGCAACGCGCTCGAAGTGTACGACATCCAAATGGGCTACACTGTGCGAATTAAATTCATCTTTTTCGAGGCACAGCCCTTCACGATCAGCGAGCATCAGATCGCCTACGTCGTACCGCAGTGAACAGTGGCGGCTAGCGATAGCAGACCTTGCGCACGGCTTCGACGATCCGCGGCGCATCGATGATCGCCGCGCGTTCGAGGTTTGCGGCATAAGGCAGCGGCACGTCTTCATCGCACACGCGCAGCACCGGGGCGTCGAGCAGGTCGAACCCGTCTTCCATGCAGATCGCCATGATTTCTGACGAAATCGAGCACTGCGGCCAGCCTTCTTCGGCAATGACCAACCGGTTGGTCTTGGCCAGCGAGGCCAGCACCGCTTCGCGATCAAGCGGGCGCAGCGTGCGCAGATCGAGCACTTCGGCTTCGATCCCTTCGGCGGCCAGCGTCTCCGCGGCTTCCAGCGCCAGACCGACACCGATCGAATAGGACACGATCGTCACGTCACGGCCTTCGCGCATGATCCGGGCCTTGCCGATCGGCAGGACATGGTCATCCAGTTCAGGCAGTTCGAAGCTGCGGCCGTAAACCAGTTCGTTTTCGAGGAACACGACCGGGTCTTCGCTGCGGATGGCTGCTTTCAGCAGTCCCTTGGCGTCAGCCGCGTCATAGGGCGCGATCACCACCAGGCCGGGCACGTTGGCATACCACGGGGCATAGTTCTGGCTGTGCTGCGCGCCAACCCGGCTGGCCGCGCCGTTCGGTCCGCGGAACACCACCGGGCAGCGCATCTGCCCACCCGACATATAGTTCGTCTTGGCGGCCGAATTGATGATGTGGTCAATCGCCTGCATGGCGAAGTTGAATGTCATGAATTCAACCACCGGACGCAGGCCGCCCATCGCCGCGCCTGTGCCGATCCCGGCAAAACCGTATTCGGTGATCGGGGTATCGATCACCCGCTTTGGCCCGAATTCTTCGAGCAGGCCTTGGGTTACCTTATAGGCACCCTGATATTCGGCCACTTCTTCGCCCATCACGAACACGCGGCTATCGCGGCGCATTTCTTCGGCCATAGCATCGCGCAAGGCTTCGCGCACGGTCGAAGTTTTCATGTTGGTGCCGGCCGGCACTGCCGGATCGGCAGCGCGCGGGGCGGCCGCCGGGCGCTGGGCCGCAACCGCAGCAGCAGCCGGAGCTGGCGTTGCAGGCGCTGCACTGGCCGTTTGCGCTTCACCGCCGATCACCGCGATGACCGTGCCAACCTTCACCCCTTCGGTGCCTTCGGGCACAAGGATTTGGCCGATTACGCCTTCGTCCACGGCTTCGAATTCCATCGTCGCCTTATCGGTTTCGATTTCGGCGAGGATGTCGCCCGATTTGACTTCATCGCCTTCCTTGACCAGCCACTTGGCAAGCGTGCCTTCCTCCATCGTCGGGGAAAGCGCGGGCATTTTGAGTTCGATGCTCATCAGTAGCGCTCCACCAGCACGTCGGTGTAGAGTTCCGGCATATCTGGCTCCGGTGAATTTTCTGCAAAATCAGCAGCTTCACTAACGATGCTGCGAATTTGCTTGTCAATTTCCTTGATGCGATCTTCGGGGATGCCGCGCTTGGCCAGTTCGGCCTTGATGGCATCGATCGGATCATGCTTTTCGCGCATTTCCTGCACTTCTTCGCGAGTGCGATACTTCGCCGGATCGGACATCGAATGCCCGCGATAGCGATAAGTGTGCAGCTCCATCAGCACCGGCCCGTTGCCACCGCGCACGTGCTTGACCGCAACTTCGGCAGCCGCGCGCACTTCCAGCACGTCCATCCCGTTGACGTCCATCCCGGGAATACGGAACGCCGTGCCGCGGCGATAAAAATGGGTTTCGGCCGAGCCGCGCTTGACCGCGGTGCCCATCGCATAGCCATTGTTTTCGACCACGAAGATCACCGGCAGATTCCACAGCGCGGCCATGTTGAAGGCTTCGTACACCTGCCCCTGGTTCGATGCGCCATCGCCGAAGTAGGCCATGCACAGCCCACCGTCCTCGGAATACTTGTGGCCGAACGCGAGGCCAGCACCCAGCGGCACTTGCGCACCGACGATGCCGTGGCCGCCGTAAAACTTATGTTCGGTCGAAAACATGTGCATCGACCCGCCCTTGCCCCGGGAAATGCCTGCGGCGCGGCCGGTCAGTTCGGCCATGATCACTTTCGGATCGATCCCATAGGCCAGCATATGGCCGTGATCGCGGTATCCGGTAATCACGCTGTCCTGCCCGGCGACCAGCGCCGATTGCAGGCCCACTGCCACCGCTTCCTGCCCGATGTAGAGGTGGCAGAACCCGCCGATCAGGCCAAGGCCATAGAGTTGCCCGGCTTTTTCTTCGAACCGGCGGATCAGCAGCATCTGTTCGTAGAACGTCAGCAGTTCTTCATCCGATGCCGCATAACGCGGGTTGGCGGCATAAGCGTCCTGCAGGCTGCGGAGCGCGAAATTTTCATCGCCAGTAGCCGGTTTGGCGGCGACTTTGCGGGTGGTGGCGTTCTTGGCCAAGATCTTGGTCCCCTGGGGATTGGAACGATGACGCCAGCCTATAGGGCGAAGCTTCCGTAAGGGAAACACTCCCATACGTATTTTGTCATCGCTATGGCTGAGGTTTTATGCCGCTTACTTAAGCAGCATCACCATCTCGTCGGGGTGGACGACGTTCAGATTACTGCGCAGCAGTTCGCCGGCCATGTCTGGATCGACATGCTTGGGATCAAGCAACGACACGCGGTTTTTAAGGTCTGCCTGATGGGCCTTGAGCAATTGCACGTCCTTCTGGCGCTGAACCAGCAGACGGTTATTTTCGCTCCACGCCATCAGGCCGCTTGGCCCGAACAGCGCCAGCCCGCCCATCACCAGCAGACAGCCCAGCGCGATCGCCTGAACAAGGCTTTCATTGGCCAGCTTGGGTTCGCGATGGTTGGACCTCATAGCCTCAAGAATCACAGATGACTTTGTGGATCAAGTAAAAAGTGCCGAAATACCGCCGAAATTCAGCGTTCATTGCGCCAAGTTCCGGAATTTTACTTAAAAATGCGGTGGTGCGCCCGACGGGATTCGAACCCATGGCCCCCAGATTAGGAATCTGGTGCTCTATCCTGCTGAGCTACGGGCGCCCGCCCCGCCCATACGGGCTTGCCATGATGCTGGCAATCAG
>JBDKLL010000179.1:0-11582 GCA_039795595.1 Pseudomonadota bacterium | reverse complement strand
CCAGATTGAAAAGCCCGGAGCCAATGGAAGACGAGTTCTACCGCATCAAGCGCCTGCCGCCCTATGTCATCGCCGAAGTCAACGGCATGCGGGCCGCAGCACGCGCGGCCGGTAGGGACATCATCGACCTTGGGATGGGCAACCCGGATCTGCCGCCGCCCCAGCACGTGATCGACAAACTGTGCGAAGTGGCGCAAAAACCCGATGCCCACGGCTATTCGGCCTCGAAGGGCATTCCCGGCATCCGCAAGGCGCAGGCCAATTATTACGCCACCCGGTTTGGCGTTGAATTGGATCCCGAAACCGAAGTCGTGATGACGATGGGGTCCAAGGAAGGGCTGGCCAGCCTTGCCACCGCGATCACCGCGCCGGGCGATGTGGTGCTGGCGCCCAATCCCAGTTATCCGATCCATACGTTCGGGTTCATCATTGCCGGAGCCACCATCCGTTCGGTGCCGACCACGCCCGATGAACGCTATTGGGAATCGCTGGAACGGGCGATGCGCTTTACCGTTCCGCGCCCGTCGGTGCTGATCGTCAACTATCCATCGAACCCCACGGCCGAAACGGTCGATCTGGCGTTTTATGAACGGCTGGTGGCGTGGGCCAAGGAAAACAAGGTCTGGATCCTTTCCGACCTCGCCTATTCCGAACTCTATTACGATGGCAATCCGACCCGTTCGATCCTCGAAGTGCCGGGGGCCAAGGATGTCGCGGTGGAATTCACCTCGATGTCCAAAACGTATTCGATGGCCGGCTGGCGCGTCGGTTTTGCGGTGGGCAACAAGCAGCTGATCGCGGCGCTGACCCGGGTCAAAAGCTATCTCGATTACGGGGCGTTCACCCCGATTCAGGCGGCGGCCTGTGCAGCGCTCAATGGCCCGCAGGACATCGTTGAGATGAACCGCAACCTTTACCAAAAACGCCGCGACGTGATGGTTGAGGCATTCGGCCGCGCCGGGTGGGACATCCCCAGCCCCAAGGCTTCGATGTTCGCCTGGGCACCGTTGCCGCCGGCGCTGAAAGAGATGGGTAGCCTGGAGTTTTCCAAGCAATTGCTGACCCATGCCGAAGTCGCCGTGGCCCCGGGCGTGGGTTATGGCGAAGATGGCGAAGGGTTCGTGCGGATCGCGATGGTCGAAAACGAACAGCGCCTGCGCCAGGCTGCGCGCAACATCAAACGTTATCTTACCAGCATGGGCGTGAATGCCCCGGCCGGTTGATGAAATCGGCTAATTTATTGAAATAGAACAGTTTAACCTCGCCAAATCATCGCGATAGTGCGATGGTTGGCGGCGATGCGGCTGTTTCGATGGCTGGCGGGCACGATTGCCGCTGGATACGACCTGCGCCGGCTGGGCTGGCGGCTGCTGGATGCGCCGGCGCGGGCCGGGGTGCTGTTGCAGCCTCGATCCGCGCAGCCGGTGCCGCTGTTGATCCCGCACGATGCCTTGCGGCGGTATTGGCGGCGGTTCGATCTGGTCGATCCAGCGCTGTGCGATTGGGTGCTGGTGCTGGGGGTGGCCGATCCAGATGAGCGCGCCCGGCTGCTGCGCCGGGGGTTTGGCGATGCCATGGCTGATGATCCCGATCCACTGGGCATGATCCACGAAGTTGAAGCCCGCGCGCTGCGGTTGATCGCCCGGGCCAATGCTGTGCCGCGCTGGCGGCGGATCGGTGCGGTGCAGCTGGACTTGCTGGCGCGCGATGCGATCGTGGCCGGGCGGGTGGTGGGGCTGCACCCGCGGGAATTTGCGCTGCTCTGGCGGCTGGCTGATCAGCCGGGATGCGCGGTGCCGCCCGCTGCCCTGCTGGGCGATGTTTGGCGACTGACGTTTCGGCCGGAAACGAACAGCCTGGCCGTCCACATCAGCCGGCTGCGGACCAAGTTGCGGCTGGTAGGGATCGTCGGGCTGATCGAAACGCAGGCCGATGGCGGGTATCGGCTGGTATGCCCCGGTGATGACGCGTCCGAGGATGAAGAGCAGGGCGCTGCGGCAAAGCAATTCGCGCTGGACGCTTACGTTCGTTTGGGCAAGGAACACCATGAAGACAGAATGCCGCCCGGCGGCGCGAGGCAGGAAGAGGACAGTGACCATGGGACAGAGCGTTAACCCCGCAGGCCGGGTGGCGATCACGATGGAAGGCGATGGCGTGGCGCAAGTCCGCTTGATCCGGGCCGAGAAGATGAACGCGCTCGATCCCGATATGTTTGCCGCGCTGCTTGATGCAGGCCGGGTACTGCATGAAACCAAAGGGCTGCGCGCGGTGGTGCTGTCGGGCGAAGGGCGCAGCTTTTGCGCCGGGCTTGATCTGACCAGCATGGCCAACACCGGCCGCCACGATGCCGTGCCGCTGACCACCCGCACCCACGGCAACGCCAACCATGCCCAGCAGGTGGCGATGCAATGGCGCAAGTTGCCTGTGCCGGTGATCGCGGCGGTACACGGGGTGTGCTTTGGCGGCGGGCTGCAGGTGGCCAGCGGCGCCGATATTCGCGTGGTCGATCCGGGCGCGCGGATGGCGGTGATGGAAATGAAGTGGGGATTGGTGCCCGATATGGCCGGCTATGCCCTGTGGCGGGGGTTGGTGCGCGATGATACCTTGCGCGAACTGACGTACACCAACCGCGAATTCACTGGCGAACAGGCGCTGGAATATGGGTTTGCGACGATCGTCGATGCCGATCCGCTGGCCCGGGCGACCGCGATCGCGCACGATATCGCCAACCGTAACCCACACGCCCAGCGTGCCGCCAAACGCCTGTTCAACCATTACCTGCACGCATCCGTTGACGAAATCCTGATGGAAGAATCGATCGAGCAGCAAAAACTGATTGGCAGCCGCAACCAGATCGAAGCGGTCACCAGCCAGATGCAGAAGCGCAAGGGCGATTTCATCGATCCCTGAACGGGGTGCGCCATGACCGACAACGCTAGCTATCCCTTGCCGCAGTTTTTCTAGCGGCGGGATAGCACCGGGGTTGTTGACCATAATCGATCTATTATATTAGGGATAACTTATGCGCAGCCGGATGGTCCGGCCCGCGCTGCTAAGATGCGCTACCGGTTTGGGATGCACGTCGTTCAACCGTTCATCCTGAAGAGAGCCTGCCATGAATTTTGCCCGCCTTTCCGCTACCGGCCTTGTCTTGGCTGCACTTTCCACCAGTTCGGTCCAGGCCACCGATGGCTATTTCCTCAACGGGATCGGGGCCAAGGCCAAGGGATCGGCCGGTGTGGCGATTGCGCAGCCGCAAGATGCCTTGTCGATTGCCGCCAATCCTGCCGCGGCAACCGAGCTAGGCCAGCGGCTGGATGCCGGACTGGAAATTTTCGTGCCCGATCGCGGGGCGACGATCCATGGCAACGGTGCCGGGCTGAATGGCAGCTACAGCGGCAATGGTGCCAATCCGTTCGTCCTGCCCGAAGTGGGTTATGTGCGCCCGCTGTCTGATACAGTTGCAGTTGGGCTGGCGATCTATGGCAATGGCGGGATGAACACCACCTACAAGGCCAATCCCTTTGCCAAGTTCGGGGCAAGCGGGCAGGCCGGGGTGGACCTGAAGCAGATTTTCATCACCCCGACCGTGGCCGTGCGCATGGCACCGGGCCACAGCATCGGCGTTTCTCCGATCGTTGTTTTGCAAAGCTTTGCCGCGAATGGCATCCAGCCGTTCAGCGCGGCATCGATGGATCCGGCCAACTTCACCAATCGCGGCACCGATTGGTCGGCCGGTGCGGGCGTTCGGGTGGGTTATCTGGGGCATTTCGGCGATGCGCTCAGCCTTGGCGCGTTTTACCAGTCGAAGATCTGGGCCGGGCAGTTTGACAAGTATGCCGGGCTGTTCGCCGGGCACGGCGGGTTCGATGTGCCGGCTTCGTTCGGGGCAGGGATCGCGGTGAAGCCGGTTACGGCGCTGACGCTGGCCGCCGATATCAAGCACATCCAGTATTCTGCGGTGGCTTCGGTGGGCAATTCGCTTTCGTTGCTGTTCGCGGGCAAGCCATTGGGGGCAGATGGCGGCCCCGGCTTTGGCTGGCGCGATGTGACGGCCTACAAGCTTGGTGCAACGTATGTTGCCAGCCCGCGCTGGACCGTGCGCGCCGGGTATGGCCATTCGGGCAATCCGGTGCCGGCGGCGGAAACGCTGTTCAACATCCTCGCACCGGGGATCGTTTCGCACCATTTTACGGCCGGGGCGACATTTACCACCCCCTCTGGGCTGGAACTGACTGGCTATGCGATGCATGCGCCCAAGCAGACGGTGCAGGGCCGTGGATCGATCCCGCTGAACTACGGCGGCGGCGAAGCGGATGTTTCGCTGGGCGAAACGTCGGTCGGCCTGTCCGCTGGGGTGCGGTTCTAAGCGATGGCTGCCGCGCTACCCGATCTGCTTTATGCGCTGGCCGGCGGCGGGCTGATTGGCCTTGCCGCAGGGTTGCTGCGGCTGGCCACTGGCCAGATTGCGGGGATCAGCGGGATCGTGCGCGAAGGGCTGCGCGGGCCTGAGCGTGGCTGGCAACTGGCGTTCGTGGCCGGGATGCTGATTGCCGGGACGTTCGCCGCCGTGCGGTTTGGCGATCGCTTGTCTGCCGGACTGGAACGGACTTCGCTGCCCGGGTTGCTGGTGGCCGGCCTGCTGGTTGGGCTGGGCACCGGGCTGGGCAATGGCTGCACCAGCGGCCACGGGATTTGCGGGCTGGCGCGGTTTTCAAAACGATCGGCCGTGGCGGTGGCCACGTTCATGGTGGCCGCGATGGTGACGGTCTATCTACGCAAGCTTGGAGGCTGGTTATGAAAGTGTTGACCGCACTGTTTGCAGGCCTGCTATTCGGGTTGGGCCTGCTCGTTTCAGGCATGTCCAGCCCGGATAAAGTGATCGGCTTCCTGAACGTGACCGGCGCGTGGGATCCCAGCCTGGCCGTGGTGATGGGCGGCGCGCTGATGGTGGCAACCCCGCTGTTTGCCGTGGCGAACCGCCGCGGCACCGCGTGGAGCGGCGAGGCGATCTGCGCGCCGCGCCAGCAGGTAATCGATCGCAAGCTGGTGGGCGGTGCGATGCTGTTCGGGATCGGCTGGGCCATTGCAGGGCTGTGCCCGGGGCCGGCGCTGGTCAACCTGATCGCCCGGCCTGTGCCGGTGGCCACGTTCCTGACCGCGATGGTGGTTGGGTTGTTGCTGAGCCGGCGCGACTAAGCCGCCAGCCGTTCGACCGCGGCCTTGGCGATCGGATCGAGCCCGGCCCGATCCGAGCCGATGATCGCCGCCTTCATCCGCGGATCCCAGAAGTCTTGCAGGTGCTGGAACGTGGCGTCCACCGCCTGCGCTTCGCCCTGCATCGCAAGGTTGCGGGCGATCTGGTTGGCCATCTGGTTCAGGCGATCGATATCCATCCGCGCTTACTCGGCCGCCACTTTGTGGATCCGCCGGCTCTTTTCAGACCAGCTGGCGTAGGTTTCCTGCCATTCGGATGGCCCGTTGCTGGGCATGACCTGCACCGCCGTCACCTTGTATTCGGGGCAGTTGGTGGCCCAATCGGAATATTCGGTGGTGACCACGTTGGCCTGCGTCGCCGGGTGGTGGAAGGTGGTATAGACCACGCCCGGGGCGACCCGGTCGGTCACCGTGACGCGCAAGGTGGTTTCCCCGGTGCGACTGGTCAGCTTGGCCCAATCGCCATCCTTCAGGCCCCGGTTTTCGGCGTCGGTTGGATGCATTTCCAGCAGATCTTCTTCGTGCCACACGGTGTTGGCCGTGCGCCGGGTTTGCGCACCAACGTTGTACTGGCTGAGGATCCGCCCGGTGGTTAGCAGCAGCGGAAAGCGTGGGCCGGTCTTTTCATCGGTCGGGACATAATCGGTCACGATGAACTTGCCCTTGCCGCGCACGAAGCCATCTTCGTGCATGATCGGGCTGCCATCGGGATGGGCGGCGTTGACCGGCCATTGCAGCGAACCTTCGGCATCCAGCCGGGCATGGGATACCCCGGCAAAGCTTGGCGTCAGCCGCGCGATTTCGTCCATGATCTCGTCGGTATCGGTATAGTTCCAGCCCAGCCCCATGGCATTGGCCAGCGCTTGGGTAACTTGCCAGTCTTCCAGCCCGCCGTTGGCCGGTTCCATCACCTTGCGCACCATCTGGATGCGGCGTTCGGCGTTGGTGAACGTGCCGGTTTTTTCAAGGAACGTGCTGCCCGGCAGGAACACGTGGGCATAGTTCGCGGTTTCGTTGAGGAACAAGTCGTGGACGATCACGCAGTCCATCGCCTTGAGGCCAGCGGCCACATGGTGCGTATTGGGATCGGATTGCAGAATATCTTCGCCCTGCACGTACAGCGCGCGGAACGAGCCATCGATCGCAGCATCCAGCATATTGGGGATGCGCAGACCCGGTTCGGCATCCAGCGCCACGCCCCAATCGGTTTCGAACTCAGCCCGAACGGCGTCATTCGAGATGTGGCGATAACCGGGCAGTTCATGCGGGAAGCTGCCCATATCGCAGCTGCCCTGCACGTTGTTCTGGCCGCGCAGCGGGTTCACCCCCACCCCGCGCCGGCCGATGTTGCCGGTGGCCATGGCCAGGTTGGCGATGGCGATCACGGTAGAGCTGCCTTGGCTGTGCTCGGTCACGCCCAGCCCGTAATAGATCGCGCCGTTGCCGCCGGTGGCATAAAGCCGGGCGGCGGCGCGCAGGTCGGCCGCCGGGACACGGGTGACGGCTTCGAGCACTTCGGGGCTGTGGCGTTCATCGGCCACGAACCTTGCCCAGTCCTGATATTCGTCCCAGTCACACCGTTCGCGCACGAAGGCTTCGTCGGCCAGCCCTTCGGTGATGATCACGTGGGCCAGCGCGGTCAGCACGGCCACGTTGGTGCCCGGCTGCAGTGCCAGATGGTGCTGGGCCGCAATGTGCGGGCTGCGCACCAGATCGATCCGGCGCGGGTCGATCACGATCAGCTTGGCTCCTTGGCGCAGCCGGCGCTTGAGCCGTGATGCGAACACCGGGTGCCCGTCGGTCGGGTTGGCCCCGATCACCAGCACCACGTCGGCATCCATCACGCTGTCGAAGTCTTGCGTGCCGGCGCTGGTTCCGAACGTCTTGGACAGGCCATAGCCGGTGGGCGAATGGCACACCCGCGCGCAGGTATCGACGTTGTTGGAGCCAAAGCCCGATCGCACCAGCTTCTGGACCAACCAGACTTCTTCGTTGGTGCAGCGGCTGGAGGTGATCCCGCCCAGCGCCCGCGCGCCATATTGCGCCTTGATCGCGTTCAGCTTGCCCGCGGTAAATGCCAGCGCTTCGTCCCAGCTGACTTCGCGCCACGGGTCTTCGATGCTCTCACGGATCATCGGGGCAAGGATGCGATCCTGGTGGTTGGCATAACCCCACGCAAACCGGCCCTTGACGCAGGAATGGCCGCGATTGGCCTTGCCGTCTTTCCACGGCACCATGCGCACCAGCTGTTCGCCCTTCATTTCCGCGCGGAAGGTGCAGCCCACCCCGCAATAAGCGCAAGTGGTGATCACCGCGCGTTCGGGCTTGCCGAGTTCTTTCACCGCCTTTTCCTGCAAAGTCGCGGTCGGGCAGGCGGCGACGCAGGCGCCGCACGAAACACATTCGCTGGAGAGGAAATTATCGCCCGCCTGCCCCGCGCTGACCTTGCTGGCAAAGCCGCGCCCGTCGATGGTCAGCGCCAAGGTGCCCTGCACTTCATCGCAGGCCCGCACGCAGCGCGAACAGGCAATGCACTTGCTCGCATCGAAATCGAAATAGGGGTTGGACGTATCGATCGCAGCGCCCAGGTGGTTCGCCCCATCATAGCCATAACGCACATCGCGCAGGCCCACTTCAGCCGCGGTATCCTGCAATTCGCAGTCATTGTTGGCGCTGCAGGTCAGGCAATCGAGCGGGTGGTCGGAGATGTAGAGTTCCATCACCCCCTTGCGCACCCGGGCGAGTTGTTCGGTCTGGGTGCGCACCACCATGCCTTCGGCCACCGGGGTGGTGCAGCTGGCGGGCAGGCCGCGTGCGCCTTCGATTTCAACGAGGCACATCCGGCACGAACCGAACGCTTCAACACTATCGGTGGCGCACAGGCTGGGGATCGATCCACCGCAAGTGCCGGCCGCGCGCATCACGCTGGTCCCGGCGGGCACGGTTACGCTGCGCCCATCGATGGTCAGGGTGACAAGCGTGTCCGAATGAACTTCGGGCGTGCCAAAATCGGCTTGCGGTTCATAGCCCATGGCGCATCTCCGCTTCGGCAAGGTCTGCCGGGGTATTGATGTTATCAGGATTGCGATCCAGCTGCACGGCCCTTGCGCCGACCTGTTCGGCCAATGCCCGCAGGGAGTGCTTGCCAGTGCCCGCAAGGATCGCGTCGACCGCACCCACGGCGCTAACCGGCCACAGCGCGATCACCGGCTGGTCGGCCACATAGGCGGGCGGGGTGCCAAGCAGATCGGGCAGATTTTCTGGCAGATGGGCGGAGTCCACCCCGCAGGTCAGCACCGCGGCATAGCCTTCGTCATCCGCCAGATGCAGCGCGGCGGCGATCCCGCCCAGCGGCCCCATGTGCGGGCGCGGCCAATCGGGCAAGGTGGGTGCCGGAGCCGCTTCGCGCCCGACCACCACAACCTTGTCGCACCAGCCGCCAAGCGTATCGACCGCGCGGCTGAGGAGCGACTTGCCACCCAACTGCGCCAGCGCCTTGTCGCTGCCGAACCGGGTCGATTGCCCGCCCGCGAGGACGCAGCCGAGGATCATGCCTCGAAATCCTCGGGCCAGTGCTTAAGCGCGCTCATCACCGGATAGGGCGTGAACCCGCCCAGCGCGCAGAGCGAGCCCAGCTTCATCGTTTCGGCCAAGTCTTCGAGCAGCTGCAGGTCTTCTTCGCGGCTGCGCCCGGCCTTGCGGGCGTTGTGCATCTGGGGCAGCGCTTCCACGCTGTCCGCCGCGGCTTTGCCGCCGGCGCGGATGCGGTCGATCAGTTCGACCCCGCGGGTCGATCCGATCCGGCACGGGGTGCACTTGCCGCAGCTTTCCGCTGCGCAAAATTCAAAGGCAAACCGGGCCATCGCGCCCATATCCGCAGTATCATCGAACACGGTGATCCCGCCGTGGCCAATCAACGCATCGGCCCCGGCATAGGCTTCGTAATCGAACGGCAGGTGGAACTGGCTGGGCGGGATATAGGCACCCAGCGGCCCGCCAACCTGCACCGCTTTGACCGGGCGGCCCGAGGCCGTGCCCCCACCGATCTGGTTAATCAGGGCATCAAGGCTGATCCCGAACGCGGTTTCATAAAGCCCGCCGTGCTTGATATTGCCGGCCAGCTGGATCGGCATCGTGCCCTTGGACCGCGCAATCCCAAGGCTGTCGTAAAGCGAAGCCCCGCCTTCAGTCAGAATGTGCGGGATCGCGGCCAGCGTCAGCACGTTGTTGACCACGGTCGGGCACCCGAACAGGCCTTTGAGCGCCGGGAGCGGAGGCTTGGCACGCACTTCGCCGCGCTTGCCCTCGATGCTGTTGAGCAGCGAGGTTTCTTCGCCGCACACGTAAGCCCCCGCACCCACCCGCACTTCCAGCGTGAAAGGCGCGATATGCTCTGCCGCCAGCTTGATCGCGGCGTTCAGTTTGGCAATCGCGTGGGGATATTCGCTGCGTACGTAGATATAGCCATGCCCCGCGCCCACCGCGTGGGCAGCAATCGCCATGCCTTCGATCAGCTGGAACGGATCGCCTTCCATCAGCATCCGATCAGCAAAAGTGCCGCTATCGCCTTCGTCGGCATTGCAGATCACGAATTTGCGCGGTGCCTGTGCCTCGGCCACGGTGCGCCACTTGATCCCCGCAGGAAAGCCTGCGCCGCCGCGGCCGCGCAGGCCCGATGCCAGCACTTCGGATACCACATCGGCTGGTGTCAGTGCGCGGGCGCGGGTGAGGCCAGCCCAGCCGCCGGTGGCTTGGTAATCTTCAAGGCTGAGCGGACGGGTGCGGCCTGCACGGGCGAACGTTAGCCGCTGTTGCCCGGCGATAAACGGGTGGTCAGCGATCCGCCCGATCGCCTTGGGCGAAGTGCCAGCAAGGATCGCGGGAACGTCTGCCACCGTGGCCGGGCCAAAGCCCTGCCCATCGATGTCGACCAGCGGCTCCAGCCAGTGCATCCCCCAACTGGAGGTGCGCTCTACCGTGCAGCCAGCCGCCGCAAAGGCGGCTGCCAGTGCGTCCGCGCCGCAGGCCAGCGCCAGTGCATCATCCGAAATGCGCACCACAGTCATAGCGACTTCACCAGATTTACGAGGCCCGCCTCGTCCAGCCGGGCATGAAGATGATCCCCCACCCGCGCGGCCGGGCCGGCGCTGCACAGGCCCAGGCAATAGACAGTCTTGATTTTCACGCGGTTGCCGGCCGCTGCTTCAGCGGCGGTTACCAGCGCATCGACCCCGCGGGCTTGGCACGCCTCGGCCCGGCACAGTTCCACGCATGGGCGCGGATCGGCGGTGGCGGTGAAATCGTGATAGAAGCTGACCACCCCGTGCACTTCGGCGCGGCTGAGGTTGAGCGCCTGGGCAATCGCGGCCTCGGCCGCAGCATCAACGCAACCCAGCGCCGCCTGCACAGCGTGCAGGATCGGCAACAGCGCGCCTTCGGTGGCGGCATGGTCGGCAAGGATCGCCGCAAGGCGCGCTTCGCGGGTCATGCGTTCAGGCGGGCGGCGTGCCAGCGCACGTGTTCGGCCATGAAGGTCGAGATGAAGTAATACGAATGGTCATAACCCGGCTGCATCCGGATCGTGGCGGGAATGCCAGCTTTCTTGGCCGCCATTACCAGCAGCCCGGTCTTGAGCTGCTCGTGCAGGAAATTGTCGGCTTCGCCCTGATCGACCAGCAGATCGGGCAGGCGCGCACCATCTTCGATCAGCGCGCAGGCATCGTATTCGCGCCACGCCGCCTTGTCTGGCCCCAGATAACCGCCCAGCGCCTTTTCGCCCCACGGGCAATTAAGCGGGCTGACGATCGGGGCAAAGGCACTGACCGAGCGGAACCGCTCGGGATTGCGCAAGGCGATGGTCAGCGCGCCGTGGCCGCCCATCGAATGGCCAGTGATACCCTGCCGCGCCATATCGGCCATCGGAAACTGCGCCGCGATCAGTGCGGGCAGTTCCGTCTCGATATAGCTGCGCATCCGGAAATGCGCAGCCCACGGGGCCTCGGTGGCATTGACGTAAAACCCGGCGCCTTTGCCAAAATCATAGCCTTCGTCATCGGCCACATCATCGCCGCGGGGCGATGTATCGGGGGCGATGAAGATGATCCCGGCTTCGGCGCAGGCGGCGCGAAATTCGCCCTTTTCGGTAACGTTGGCATGGGTGCAGGTCAGCCCCGAAAGATACCACAGCACCGGCAGCTTGGCCCCCGGTGCATGGTCCGGCACGAAGACCGAAAAGGTCATCGGCGTGCCGGTGGCGCTGCTCGCATGGGTATAGACGCCCTGCGTGCCGCCGTGGCTGCGATTGGTGCTGACCTGTTCCATGTTCAGGCTGCTGCCTTAGCCCGGAAGCTGGCAGAACGCGCAGA
>JBDKLL010000178.1:0-11957 GCA_039795595.1 Pseudomonadota bacterium | reverse complement strand
CCGATCTCGGCCTGTCAGATGAATTGGTCCAGGCGGTTACCGCCAAGGGGTATGACACGCCCACGCCGATCCAGGCCCAGGCCATTCCGCAAGTGCTGATGATGCGCGATCTGATCGCGATTGCCCAGACCGGCACCGGCAAGACGGCCAGTTTCGTGCTGCCGATGATCGATGTGCTGGCGCATGGTCGCCGCCGAGCGATGATGCCGCGCAGCCTGATCCTTGAACCGACCCGCGAACTGGCGGCGCAAGTGGCCGAAAACTTCGAAGCCTATGGCGCGAACCATGACCTGAAGATGGCGCTGCTGATCGGCGGCGTGCAAATGGGCGACCAGGTCAAGGCGCTCAACGAAGGGGTCGACGTGCTGATCGCCACGCCAGGCCGCCTGATGGACCTGTTCGAACGCGGCAAGATCCTGCTCACGGGCTGCGACCTGCTGGTGATCGACGAGGCTGACCGGATGCTCGATATGGGGTTCATCCCCGATATCGAAACGATCTGTTCCAAGCTGCCGCCGAACCGGCAGACGCTGCTGTTCTCGGCAACAATGCCGCCCCCGATCAAGAAGCTGGCGGACAAGTTCCTCAGCAATCCCAAACACATCGAAGTGGCCCGTCCGGCCACCACCAACACCAATATCGCCCAGCACAAGGTCATGGTGGGCGCGCGGCAAAAACGTGAAGTGCTGCGCCACCTGCTGCGCACCGATAACGTCAACACCGCGATCATTTTCTGCAACCGCAAGACCACGGTGCGCGAACTCAACAAGAGCTTGCGCCAGCACGGGTTCGCCAGCGGCGAAATCCATGGCGATATGGACCAGCCGGCGCGGCTGGCTGAATTGCAGCGCTTCAAGGACGGCCAGATCAACATTCTCGTGGCTTCCGACGTTGCCGCCCGCGGGCTGGACATCAAGGGCGTCAGCCATGTGTTCAATTTCGATACCCCGTGGCACCCCGATGATTACGTTCACCGAATTGGCCGCACCGGCCGCGCCGGGGCAACGGGCCGGGCCTTTACTTTCGTCGCCCCGGAAGATGCCGAAGCGATCGACAACGTTGAAAAGCTGACCGGCGGCAAAGTTCCGCTGTTCGAAGTTCAGCTGGAAGGTCAGTCTGACGGCCGCCGGGCAGACCGGGATGAAGCTCGCGCCGAACGGCCGCGCCGCGAACGCGCGCCGCGGGGCGAGGCGGCACCGCGCGAAGAGCGCTCATCGCGGGAAGAACGTGCACCGCGCGAAGAACGGGCCCCCCGGGAAGAACGCAGCCCGCGCCGCGAACCGCGCGGCGAACAACCGCGCCGTGAAGCCCGTGGCCGCCAGCGTGACCATGATGATGAACCCGGCCAGCCGGGGGAATGGAATGGCCCGATCCCCGGTTTTTTGGGCGTTTCAGCAGGTTAACTGCGCACCGGCGCGCCGGTGTTCTGGCTGCTCAGGCAGGGGTGACGAAGCTGTCGATCACCCGTTTGCGGCCGGCGGTTTCAAAATCGATTTCCAGCTTGTTGCCGTCTTGTGCAGCCACGGTGCCATATCCGAACTTGTCGTGAAATACGCGTGCGCCAAGGCTGATGTCGCGGCGCGGCTTGGCGGCAAAGCTGGCTGCGGAGCGCGCCGGTTCGGCGGTCCGCCGGGGTGTGGCAGCATATTCGCGGGCGGCGTATTCGTGGGCGGTGGCGCGCTGCCAGCCGGGGCCGCGTGATCCACCGCGTTCGGCCCGATCCCGCGCAATATGGGCAAAGGGATCGCTCTGTTCCGACCATTGCGCCCGCCATGGCGATGCGCCGCCCGATAGCGTGGTTTCCAGTTCAACGTGGGCTTCGGGCAGTTCGGCGATGAACCGGCTGGGGATCGAACTGGTCCATTGGCCATAGATCCGGCGATTGGCCGCGTGCAGGATCGTGCAGCGCCGCCGGGCGCGGGTGATCGCCACATAGGCCAGCCGGCGTTCTTCCTCCAGACTGGCCAGCCCACCTTCGTCTATTGCGCGCTGCGATGGAAATACGCCTTCTTCCCAGCCAACCAGGAATACGTGATCGAATTCCAGCCCCTTGGCGGCGTGGATGGTCATGATCGTCAGCTTTTCGGTGTCGCTGGCGGCTTCGTTGTCCATCACCAGGCTGACGTGTTCCAGAAAATCGCCCAGCGTTTCGTATTCTTCCATCGCCCGCGCCAGTTCGGCGAGGTTTTCAAGCCGCCCCGCGCTTTCCGCGGTTTTTTCGGCCTGCAGTGCCGCGGTATAACCGCTTTCGTCGAGCAGCGTGCGGGCCAGTTCGGCCGGTGTCGTGGCCTTGGCCAGATCGCGCCAGCGCGCGACATCGCGCATCAGTGCCAGCAGCGTGGCGCGCGCGCGGGCGGGGAGTTCGTCGGTATCGGTAATTTCCACTGCGGCGAGGCTCAGCGGCACCGCGCGGCTGCGGGCATGGCGGTGCAGCTTTTCCAGCGTCTTGTCGCCCAGCCCGCGCTTGGGGGTATTGTAGATCCGTTCGAACGCCAGATCATCGGATGGCTGCGCTACCAGCCGCAGATAGGCCAGCGCATCGCGGATTTCGGCGCGTTCGTAGAACCGGAAACCGCCGATGATCTTGTAAGGCAGGCCGATCGCGATGAACCGGTCTTCCAGTTCGCGGGTCTGGAACTGGGCGCGAACCAGCACTGCAACTTCGGCCAGATTGGCCCCTTCGCGTTCAAGTCGTTCAGCTTCTTCGCCCACCCGGCGGGCCTCTTCGGGGGCGTCCCACACCCCGATCACGCGCACTTTGTCGCCGCCGCTGCGGGTGGTCCACAAAGTCTTGCCAAGGCGCTGCGAATTGGCGTCGATCAACCCCGATGCCGCGGCGAGAATATCCGGTGTGGACCTGTAATTTTGTTCCAGGCGGATCACTTTCGCGCCGGGGAAATCCTGTTCAAAACGCAGGATATTGGCCACTTCTGCGCCGCGCCATGAATAGATCGACTGATCATCATCGCCAACCACGCAGATGTTCTTGTGGCCTTGGGCCAGCAGCCGCAACCACAAGTACTGGACCTGGTTGGTATCCTGATATTCGTCGACCATGACGTATTTGAAGCGCGCCTGATACTGCGCCAGCACCTCGCGATTGGTCCGCAGGATGTTCAGGGTGTGGAGCAACAGATCGCCGAAATCGCAGGCGTTCAGCGCTTTGAGCCGATCCTGATAGAGCTGGTAGAACCGCTGGCCCTTGCCGTTGGCATAGGCTTCGCTTTCGCCGGCATCGATATCGGCCGGTTTCAGGCCCTTGTTTTTCCAGCGATCGATGCACTGGGCCAGACTGCGTGGGGGCCAGCGTTTTTCATCGATCCCTTCGGCCTGGATCAGCTGTTTCAGCACGCGCAGTTGATCATCGGTGTCGATGATCGTGTAGTTTGCTTGCAGGCCAACCAGTTCGGCATGGCGCCGCAACATTTTGGCTGCGATCGAATGGAACGTGCCGAGCCACGGCATGCCTTCCACCGCCGGGCCGACCAGCTGGCCCACCCGATCACGCATTTCGCGCGCGGCCTTGTTGGTGAACGTGACGCAGAGCACTTCGCTGGGCCAGGCCAGCCGGGTGCGGATGATCTGCGCCAGCCGCGCGGTGAGCGCCGCGGTCTTGCCAGTGCCGGCCCCGGCCAGCATCAGCACCGGCCCTTGCGTGGTCAGCACGGCTTCGCGCTGCGGCGGGTTCAGGCCATCGAGCAGGGGATCGACTGGAGATTCGGGTAACTGGGACACGCGCGAACAACTAGGGAACATCGCCGCCCCACGCAAGGGGCCGGGGATTGACAGCGCGGTGCAGAGCGGCAACGCATCTGCGCCATGCATCCGATCCGTCAGCACGCCCGCATCCTGACCGCCGCCCTGACCGGCACCGCGGTCGAATTTTACGATTTCTACGTCTACGCCACCGCCGCGGCGCTGGTGTTCGGGCCGTTGTTTTTCCCGGCGGAAAGCGCGGCCGCGCAAACGATGTTCGCGTTCATGAGCTTTGGCATCGCATTTTTCGCGCGGCCGGTGGGGGCGGTGGTGTTTGGTCACTTCGGCGATCGGATCGGCCGCAAATCGACGCTGGTGGCGTCGCTGATGCTGATGGGCCTTTCCACGCTGCTGATCGCCTTCCTGCCAACATATGCGATGGCGGGGTGGACCGCGCCGTTGCTGCTTTGCGTGCTGCGGTTCGGGCAGGGTTTCGGCTTGGGCGGAGAATGGGGCGGGGCATCGCTGCTGGCGGTTGAATATGCGCCCAAAGGCTGGGAGGCCCGGTTTGGTTCGGCTCCGCAATTCGGTGCGCCTGTGGGGTTTCTGGCGGCGAACGGGCTGTACCTGATCCTTGGGCTGGTCTTGTCGGATGCCGATTTTAAAAGCTGGGGCTGGCGGATTCCGTTTCTGGCCAGCGCGGTGCTGGTCGGTCTGGGATTGTGGGTGCGCTTGCGGATCAGCGAAACCCCGGCATTTCGCGCGGCGTTGACGCATACCCCGCCACCCGCGGTGCCGATCGCGCGGCTGCTGGGCCACCATTTCGGTGCTGTGCTGGCCGGAACCGCGGGTGCGGTGGCGTGCTTTGCAGTGTTCTACCTGTCGACGGCTTATGCGTTGGCGCAAGGCACCACGGCGTTGGGGTATTCGCGTGAAGCGTTTTTGAGCGTTCAGCTTGGTGCGAACTGCTTTTTCGCGCTGGGGATCGCGCTGGCCGTGATCCGCGCCGATCGCACTAGTCCGCGCGCGGTGCTGTTGCTGGGGGCAGCGGCCTGCGTGGTGCTGGGGCTGGCGTTCGGGCCGGGGCTGATGTCGGGTTCGCTACCGGTAGTGTTCCTGACCCTGTCGGCTGCGCTCATGGTGATGGGGCTGGTCTATGGCCCGCTGGGATCATGGCTGCCCACGCTGTTCCCGGTGACGGTGCGGTACAGTGGGATTTCGCTGGCGTTCAATCTGGGCGGGATCATCGGCGGAGCATTGACCCCGATCGGCGCGCAAAAATTGGCCGGGTGGGGATATGGTGCCGAAGCCGGCTGGCTGCTTTCGGCCGCCGGTGTGCTGACGTTGATCGGAGTGGCGGTGGCTAAACCGCTGGCAGCGGACGCAGCAGCGTAAGCCGCGCCTTGCCAACCTTGCGATCGGCGACGGCCTCCAGCCCTTTGATTTTGGGCTCTTCGTCCACGGCTGTTTCAAGGCTGATCCACGTGGCCGGGCCGATCCAGCCCAGCCGCTGCAGCTTATCCAGCGCGACTGCCCCCGCACCGGTGTGATACGGCGGATCGAGCAGCACCAGATCGAGCGGTGCCTTGGCTGGGCCAAGCGCCAGTACCGATGCCGCGCGCACATCGCATTGCGGTGGGGCGCGCAAGTTGGCGATATTGCTGCGCAGTGCGCGGATCGCGGGGGCATCCTGTTCGACGAAAATGCAGCTTGCTGCGCCGCGGGACAAGGCTTCAAGCCCCAGCGCGCCCGATCCGGCGAACAGATCGGCAACCGCCAGTCCTTCAAAACTGCCCAGCCGCGATAGCAGCATCGAAAACAGCGTTTCGCGGGTGCGATCGGCGGTGGGGCGGGTGGTTTCGCCTTCGGGGGCCAGCAATTTGCGCCCCCGCCATTCGCCCGCGATGATCCGCAGGCTCATTTGCGCGGACCCGGTCGGCGCGGGCCACCGGCGTTTGGCCGGCCAGTATTTGAATGGCCTGTATTTGAACGACCAGTGTTTGAGCCGCGCGGGCTTGGCCCGCGGGAACGGTCGTTACGGGGACGATCATCGGTGCGCGGGCGATCATTGCCCGCGCGGTCGCTGCGGGAACGATCATGGCGCGGGCTATCGCTGCGGGGCGCGCGTTCACTGCTGGGGCGCGGCGGCCGGACCGACAGCTTGCCATCAACCGGTGCGCGTTCACGGGGTGGGCGAGCTTCCGCCTTGCTGCCGGTGGGTTTTCCGGCGGGAACCTTGCGCTGGGGCGGCCGGGCAGGGCCTTCGCGCCGTGGGCCGGTGCGGGCGATGCGCGCGCGGGCTTGTTCCGGGGCGGTGCGCGGAACATAGGCTTCGCCGCCGCCCAGCAAGGCCTTGCGGAACCGTTCGACTTCGATCTGGCGGATTTCCAGTGCTTGCCCACGCGGCAGGTCCAGCAGTTCGAACGGGCCATAGGCGGTGCGCAACAACCGGCTGACTTCAAGCCCGAGGTACTCCAGCACGCGGCGCACTTCGCGGTTCTTGCCTTCGGTGATCGTTACTTCGATCCACTGGTTGCGGCCGGTGCGGCGCTCCATGTTGGCGTCGATCTTGCCATAACGGATCCCGTCGATCGTGACGCCTTCGATCAGCTCTTCCAGTTGGGTCTGGGTGATATCGCCAAAAGTGCGCGCGCGGTACGTGCGCGGCAGGCCAGTGGCGGGCAGTTCCATCGCCCGTTTCAGTTCGCCATCGTTGGTCAGCAGCAGCAGGCCTTCGGTGTTGTAGTCCAGCCGGCCGACCGGCATCACCCGCCCGGCATTGGCGGGAAGGGCATTGCGCAGCGCGGTGTAGATCGTGGGCCGTCCGGCGGGATCGCGTTCGGCGGTGATCAGCCCGGCCGGTTTGTGGAACACGAACAGCCGGGTTGCTTCGGCCGCTTTGACCGGCTTGCCATCCACGCTCACCCCTTTGAGGTTGGGCAGCACCGTGTTGGGCGTGGTGATAACCGCATCGTGCAGTTTGACCCGGCCATCTTCGATCATCCGTTCGACTTCGCGGCGCGAGGCAATGCCAGCGCGGGCCAGCAGCTTGGCGATGCGTTCGCCGCTGCGTTCTCCGGTATTATCACCGGGGGTGCCATCGGTAGGGGCTGGGGGGCTTTGCTCGGGGGGAAGGGCGCTCATCGCCGCCCCTTACGCCACCCGGGCGGTTTCGTCACCCCTTGGCCGCGGCGATCTGTTCGGCGCAGATTTCATGCTGGCGGCGGATCCCGCTTTCCAGCGTGCCGATTGTCAACCGGGTGATCGCGCCGCTGCTCAAACCTTGTTGGCCCAGTTCCGCGGCGCGGAAATCCTCGCTGGCAAACACCCCGCCATCCAGCAACGCCCAACTGCGCTCCCAGTGATCCTGCGCCTTTTCGGTTTGCGGGGCTTCGGGAATCAGCATGAAATCTTCGACCAACGTGCGGTCGTGGGCCTGCGGCCAGAGCGTCATCACGTTGATGTAATCGGGGCTGATCACCAACACGGTGGCCGGGAACAACTGGTATGCAAATGTGCCAAGCCGCCGCAGCACGGCCATATCGGCCAGATCCTGCCCTTCCAGTTCCGCAGCCCGGCCGACCAGCGACCGGCGATGAGGGCCGATTTCGTCACCCGATGTCACCCCGTCCTTGAAGAACGGGCCGATCGTGGCGGCATGAAGCCGGGCAACGTGGTAGCTTTCCAGGAACGCGTCCATGATCAGCTTCCAGTTGCCTGCCACGCTGTGGGTGCGGCGCTTGAACAAGTGCAGATCAGGCATCGCGAAGGCATCGAAATCGGCGCCAAGTTCGCGCGCATGGCTGAAATCAGCAGCGCCGTTTGGGGCAAACCAGATCAGCCCACCGGCTTCGCAACTGGGCAGTTCGATCAACCCCTGCTCGGCCTTGTCCAGTCCGGGGAATGTTTCCGGGCGGGGCAGCGCCAGCAACCGCCCATCGGTGGCGAAAGTCCACGCGTGGTAGGGGCAAGTCATCCGCTTGGAACACTGCACGTCGCTGCCTTCGACCAGCCGGGTGCCGCGGTGGGTACAGACGTTCATGAACACGTGCGCCCGGCCATCGCCATCGCGGGTGATCAGCAGCGGCCGCCCGCTGGCATCGTGCGGCACAGCCGTGTTCGGCTGGGGCAGCAGCGCGGATGGCGCAATAACTTGCGGCAAGCGTTCAAACAGCGCGCTGCGTTCCTGCGCCCAGTGTGCGGGATCGGTATAGACCGCGGCAGGGACGTGGGTAATGCCGCGGTTGGTCATCTGGTTGGCCGCGTTCGTGGCCCCGGCGGCGATCTGGCGCGCCAGTTCAAGCTGGCCGGCGGTGGGTTGGCGGCCCGGTAAAGTGCCCGGCGCGGTGGTTCTGCTCTCCATGGGGCTATGCATACCGCATTTCATCGCTAGTTTCGCGCCTCAAATGCAATCGGAAAGGGACCGCATGGCCAAGGCCGCCGCTATCGTCGAACGCCCCAAGGGCCTGAAGTTGCTGGGCGCGGCGCTGCAAAGCCGCAAATCGGCCACGATGCTGGCGTTCGGGTTCGCTTCGGGGCTGCCGTTCGCGCTGCTGGTCGGCACGCTGAACGCATGGCTGGGCGAAGTGGGCGTGACGCTGGCGACGATCGGCGTGCTGTCGTGGATCGGGCTGAGCTATTCGTTCAAGTTTCTGTGGTCGCCGATTGTCGATCGCGTGCGGGTGCCGCTGCTTGAACGGATGGGACGGCGCAAAAGCTGGATTTTCCTGTGTCAGGCGATCATGGTTGCCGCCTTTGCCGCTTTGGCGATCACCAACCCGGCGCACGCGATCGGCCGGTTTGCGCTGATCGCTTTCATCGGCGCGATCGCTTCGGCCACGCAGGACATCGCGATCGATGGCTGGCGAATCGATCAGGCCGATGATGCCGCGCCGATCGAACTGCTGTCCGCGCTAAACCAGTTCGGGTTTCGCACCGCGTCGATCGTGGGTGGCGCGCTGGCGCTGATCATGGCGGTTTCGTTAAGCTGGGCCACGGTTTACCTGCTGATGGGAGGGTTGCTGGCACTGATCATGCTGGGCGTGACGGCGCGCGCGCCCGATAGCCCGCGGCCCGCGCCCGGATTGCTGCACGCGGCGCTGGACCAACCGGGAGCGCTCAAGCCGCGTTATCGCGCATTGGCGCTGGGCGCGGTGGGGATCAGCTGGCTTTGGGCAATCGCCACGATCATCCAGTTCATGTTGAGCATGCTGGGCGGCGACAGTGCTGCGGGCAAAGGGCCATCGGTGGCCGATTTCACCAAGCATTACGGTCCATGGATCATCGTGGCGACGGTGATCGTGCCGCTGGCGATTGCCGCGTTGAGCAACTGGCTGCGCGGGCGCAGCGCCTATGTGCTTGCTGCTGCCGATACCGTTCAATCCCCGGCGCGCACGGCGCTTAACCACCTTTATTCGGCGCTGGTCGAACCGCTGGCCGAACTGGCCGGGCGGCTGGGCTGGGGGGTGTTGAGCGTGATCGGGTTCATACTGACTTACGCGATCTGCTACAACATCTGGGCCAGCTTTGCGTATCCGTTCTATTTGCAGGAACTGCACTACTCGAAGGAAGAAGTTGCGCTGGCTTCCAAGGTGTTCGGCATTTTCATGACAATGGCGGGGATCAGCCTGGGCGGTTATTGCTTTGTCCGGTTGGGCCGGTTTCCGACGATCCTGATGGGGGCAGTGCTGCCGCCGCTGGGTAACTTCCTGTATGCCGATCTGGCCGAAGGCGGGCGCGGGATCGATGCGTTTTCGCACCTGACCCGGCTTGATCTGCTGGCCGGATGGTTCGGGCAGGATGACCGGATGCTGCGGCTGTTGCTGGCGATCTGTTACGAAAACATCGTTACCGGCCTCGCGCTGACGGCGTTCGTAGCGTATGTTTCGGGGATCGTTTCGAAGCAATACGGGGCGATCCAGTATGCCTTGCTGGGATCGCTGGTGTCGCTGGTCGGCACGCTGGGGCGGGGCATTACCGGCGAGGCGTTTGACCTTTACGGCTATGCCGCGGTGTTCCGCTGGACGGCCGCAACCGCGCTGGTTTCCACCACGTTCGTGCTGATCGAATGGGCCCGCAGCGCGCGGGCCGCGCGGCTCAATCCGGAAATTCGCGGTTAAGCCGCAGCACTTCGCCGGCAAGGTACAACGAACCGCAGATCAGAACATCGCCGCCGGGGGGCAGGGCGGCCAGCGCGGTTTCAACATCGGCAAAGCTGTTTACCGGCAGGGTGGTGAACGGGGCAAAATCTTCCGGCGCGTGGGCATCGTGGCCGGGCGCAGGGACCACTGATAGCGATAGCAAGCTTTCCGCCAGCGGCCGCACGATTGCCGATGGGTCCTTGTTCGCCAGCATCCCGGTAATCAGGTGCAGCGGCGCAGATCCGGCAAAGTGACGGGCAATCGCCAGCCCGGCATCGACGTTATGGCCACCATCCAGCCACACCTTGCGCGGCCCGGCCAGCGCGGTCAGCGGGCCGTTCCCCAGCAATTGCAACCGTGCCGGCCAGCGCGCGGCGCGGATCCCGGTGGCCATCGCTTCGGGGGAAACGGCAACCGCAGACTGATGGCGCAGCATTGCCACCGCCAATGCGGCGTTATCGGCCTGATGCGATCCGGCCAGCGTGGGCCGCGGCAAAGTCAATTCGCCAAACCGGTCGCGGTAGGCGATCGTGTCCTCAATCGCGGCGAACCAATCGAGGTTGCGGATTGCCGGTTTGGCGCCCACGCGCATGGCCTGCTCGATCACGGTGCGCGTTACGGCGTCGGGATAAGCCTGGGTGACGATAGGCACCCCGGCGCGGGCAATCCCGGCCTTTTCAAATGCAATCCGGCACAGCGGATCGGCGGGCACGCCCGGTTCGGGCACCAGCAAGAAGGCCTCGTGATCGATCCCCAGCGTGGCGATCCCGCAGGCGGCCTGCCCATCGAGCACGTTGGTGGCATCGAACCGCCCACCAAGCCCCACTTCGATCACGCAGGCATCGGCCGGGTGCGTGGCAAAGGCCAGAAACGTGGCGGCCGTGGTCACTTCGAAAAAGCTGGGGGCAAGGTCGCTGCCGGCATCGAGCACTTGTTTCAGCAGATCGACCAGCAGATCGTCGCTAACCAGCTGTCCGGCGATGCGGATGCGTTCGTTGTACCGCACCAGATGCGGCTTGGTGGCCGAATGGACGATCAGCCCTTGCGCTTCGAGCATCGCGCGCAAATAGGCACAAGTCGATCCCTTGCCGTTGGTCCCGGCAACGTGGAACACCGGCGGTAGGCGCTTGTGCGGATCGCCCAGCCGGGCCAGCAGCGCGTGGATCGTTTCCAGCCCCAGCCGCCCTTGCGGCAGGGTTAGCGCGCCCAGCCGGTCAAGCTGGGCCTGAACGCCGGGATGGTCCGAAATCGCGAAGTCTTTCACGCCGCGCCCCTTGGCCGCTTAGCCGGATCAGGCAGCGCGCGCCGCACCGAGGTAATCGAGCAGGGTTGCCAGCCGTTCCTTCAGATCCTTGCGCGGGACCACCATGTCGACCATCCCGTGATCAAGCAGGTATTCGGCGCGCTGGAACCCTTCGGGCAGCTTTTCGCGGATCGTATCCTGAATCACCCGCTGGCCGGCAAAGCCGATCAGACAGCCCGGTTCGGCAATGTGAATATCGCCGAGCATTGCATAACTGGCGGTGACGCCGCCGGTGGTGGGATCGGTCAACACCACGATATAGGGCAGGCCCGCAGTTTTCAGGCGGCGGATCGCCACCGTGGTCTTGGGCATCTGCATCAACGAAAGGATGCCTTCCTGCATCCGCGCGCCGCCGGCGGCAGTGCAGATCACGTAAGCGCACTTTTCCTTGATCGCACGGTCCACCCCGGCAACGAAGGCGGCGCCCACGGCCATGCCCATCGATCCGCCCATGAAGGCGAAGTCCTGCACCCCCAGCACGCATTTCTGGCCATCGATCGCGCCCAGCGCGTTGGTCAGCGCATCCGGATGCGGATTGGCCGCGCGGGCTGCTTTCAGGCGGTCCGGATATTTTTTGCTGTCGCGGAACTTGAGCGGGTCTTCCTTGACCTTGGGGGTGGGCAGCACGGTAAACCCGGCGTCCAGCAACTGCGCAAAGCGAGCATCTGCCCCGATCCGGCCGTGGTGTTCGCACCGTGGGCAAACGCTGAGGTTTTCCTCATACTCTTTGGTGAAGAGCATTTCCTTGCACGACGGGCACTTGATCCAGAGGTTGTCGGGGGTGTCGCGCTTCTCGGTGAAGGGCAACGCATTGCGGA
>JBDKLL010000177.1:0-6336 GCA_039795595.1 Pseudomonadota bacterium | reverse complement strand
GTTGAAGGTGGGCGAATAGGGGTGTAGGGCGCGTGCAACCGCCGCCTTCACGAAAGATTCCTGCGATGCCCGCTTACCGTTCCCGCACTTCCACCCATGGCCGCAACATGGCCGGCGCCCGCGGTCTGTGGCGCGCAACGGGGATGAAGGACAGCGATTTCGGCAAGCCGATCATCGCGGTGGTCAACAGCTTTACCCAGTTCGTGCCGGGCCACGTCCACCTGAAGGATCTGGGGCAACTGGTGGCCCGCGAAATCGAGGCGGCTGGCGGCGTTGCCAAGGAATTCAATACCATCGCGGTCGATGATGGGATCGCGATGGGCCACGATGGGATGCTCTATTCGCTTCCCAGCCGCGATTTGATCGCTGATAGCGTGGAATACATGGTCAATGCGCACTGCGCCGATGCGATGGTGTGCATTTCGAATTGCGACAAGATCACGCCCGGGATGCTGATGGCCGCGATGCGGATCAACATCCCGGTGGTGTTCGTTTCAGGCGGACCGATGGAAGCGGGCAAGGTCGTGCTCGATGGCAAGGAAGTGGCGCTTGACCTGATCGATGCGATGATCGCTGCCGGGGATGACAAGGTCAGCGATGAAGATGTGGCCAAGATCGAACGCGCGGCGTGCCCCACTTGCGGTTCGTGTTCGGGGATGTTCACCGCCAATTCGATGAACTGCCTGACCGAAGCGCTTGGGCTATCGCTGCCGGGCAATGGTTCGCAATTGGCCACCCACGCCGATCGCAAGGAACTGTTCCTTCAGGCCGGGCGGCTTTCGGTGGAATTGTGCCGCCGCTATTACGAACAGGACGATGCCAGCGTATTGCCGCGGGCAATTGCCAGCTTCAAGGCGTTTGAAAACGCGATGAGCCTGGATATCGCGATGGGCGGTTCGACCAACACCGTGCTGCACTTGCTGGCCGCGGCGCAGGAAGCCGGGGTGGACTTCACGATGGCCGATATCGATCGGCTGAGCCGCAAGGTGCCGTGCCTGTCGAAAGTGGCCCCGGCCAAGGCTGATGTGCATATGGAAGACGTGCACCGCGCCGGCGGGATCATGGCGATCCTTGGCGAACTGGACCGGGCCGGGCTGCTCCACACCGATCTGCCGACCGTGCATGCACCCACGCTGGGCGATGCGCTGAACAGTTGGGACATCAAGCGGACCAACGATCCCGCGGTGCAGGAATTTTTCAAGGCCGCGCCGGGCGGCGTGCCCACGCAGACCGCGTTCAGCCAATCGCGCCGCTGGGCCGAATTGGACATGGACCGCGAAAACGGCGTGATTCGCAGCGCGCAGCACGCCTTTTCCAAGGATGGCGGTCTGGCGGTGCTGTTCGGCAATATCGCGCTGGAAGGCTGCATCGTGAAAACCGCCGGGGTGGACGAAAAGATCCTCAAATTCACCGGGCCGGTAAAGGTTTACGAAAGTCAGGATGCCGCCGTTACCGCGATCCTGACCGGGCAGGTCGTGGCCGGCGATGTGGTGGTGATCCGTTATGAAGGGCCGAAAGGCGGGCCGGGGATGCAGGAAATGCTTTATCCCACCAGCTATCTGAAATCGAAGGGGCTGGGCAAGGATTGCGCGCTGCTCACCGACGGGCGGTTTTCGGGTGGCACTTCGGGGCTTTCAATCGGCCATGCTTCCCCCGAAGCGGCCGAAGGCGGGGCGATCGGGCTGGTCGAAAACGGCGATACGATCGAAATCGATATCCCCAATCGCACGATCAATCTGGCGGTGTCCGATGCCGAATTGGAACGCCGCCGGGCCGCGCGCGATGCCAAAGGCTGGCAACCGGAAGCCCCGCGCAAGCGGCAGGTTTCGGTTGCGTTGCAGGCTTATGCCGCGATGACCACCAGCGCCGCGAAGGGCGCGGTGCGCGATATCTCGCAGCTTAAGCGGTAGCCTGCGATGCCCGGCGGTGCCGATCAGATCCTCAGCGTGGCGCAAATGCGCCGGGCCGAGGATGCGCTGATCGCCGCCGGAACCAGCGTGGATGCCCTGATGCAAATCGCGGGGCGCGGGGCGGCCGAATATGTCTGGCGGATCAGCGGCGGCCGGGCGGTAACGGTGCTGTGCGGGCCGGGCAACAATGGCGGCGATGGCTATGTGATCGCGCAAGCGCTGCATGAACGCGGCGCGCCGGTGCGGGTGATCGCCGCGGTTGATCCCGGCACGGCGGCGGCACGCAATGCGCGGGCGGTCTATGCCGGTGAAATTTGCGGGCCAGCGACGGCGGCCGAGGGCGAAGTGTTCGTCGATTGCCTGTTTGGATCGGGTCTGACCCGACCATTGAACGCGGAGCATTTGGCGCTCATCCAGCGGCTGGCGGCAAGCCATCGTCATAGTGTGGCGATCGATCTGCCCAGCGGCGTGGACAGCGATCTGGGCCTGCCGCTGAATCCCGGGCTGCCGCCTTATTCGCTGACTGTGGCGCTGGGTGCGTGGAAGTTTGCGCATTTCCTGATGCCATCAGCGGTGCTGATGGGGGCGCTGCGGATGGTGTCGATTGGGGTTGCCGAGGTGCCGGGTGCGGTGCGGGTAATCAGCCGGCCGCACCTTGCCGGGCCGATGGCTGCGGCGCACAAATATACCCGCGGGTTGCTGGGCGTGGTGGGCGGGGCGATGCCCGGTGCCGCGGTGCTGGCGGCGATTGCGGCGCAAGGCGCGGGGGCAGGGTATGTCAAGCTGTTGGCGGCGGAAGCGGGCGATATCCCAATCGATGTGGTGGCCGATCTGCAACCGCTGGCCGAAGCGCTGCTGGACCGGCGCTTTGCTGCGCTGTTGATCGGCCCCGGCTTGGGCCGCGATGGCCAAGCGCGCGAACGGCTGGCCGTGGCCTTGTCTGAACCGATCCCGGCGGTGCTTGATGCCGATGCGCTGGTGCTGCTGGGGGCGCGCCAATTGGCAGAGCGCAAGGCCCCGTTGATCGCCACCCCGCACGAAGGTGAATTGGCGGCACTGGAGCGGGCATTTGGCTGCGCGGAAGTAGGCAGCAAGGTGATACGGGCGCAAGCTGTGGCCCGGGCCAGCGGGATGGTGGTGGTCGCGAAAGGGCCGGATACCGTGATCGCGGCCCCTGATGGCACCACGGCGCTGGCGCCGCGCGCCTCAAGCTGGTTGTCCGTGGCTGGCACCGGGGATGTGCTGGCAGGCATCATCGCCAGCCGGCTGGCGACAGGGGCCGCGCCGTTTGCCGCGGCTTGCGAAGGGGTGTGGCTGCACGGTGAAGCCGCGCGGCTGGCCGGGGCGGCGTTTGCTGCCGGGCAGCTTGCCCAGAACGTGCGCAGCGCCTACGCGGCGTGCTTGTAACAATTTCTGGCCTGTGACCCCGCGTGACCCAACCTGAAGAAATCATCCGCATTGCCGCCAAGGGCGATGGCATTACCGCTTCGGGCCGGTTTGCATGGGGCGTCGCGCCCGGCGATTTGCTGCATGAAGATGGCCGGATCGAACCCGGTCCGCACCACATCGCCCCGGTTTGCCGGCATTTCGGGCAATGCGGCGGGTGCCAGTTGCAGCAGTTGGATGAGGCAAGCCTTGCGCACTTCGTTGAAGCGCGGGTGGCCAATGCATCGACTTCGCAGGAACTTGGCGCAGAGCTGATCCGCCCGCCGCACCTGTCACCGCCGGGCAGCCGCCGCCGTGCCGCCTTGCGCGCCGAAAGTTCGCAGGGGCGGGTGGTGATAGGATACCGCGAAGCCAAATCGCACCGGCTGGTTGAACTGGCTGAATGTGCCGTGCTGGTGCCAGAAATCGTTGCGATCTTGCCGAATTTGCGCAAGCTGCTGATCCGGCTTGGCCAAGCGCAAGCGGGCGGAAAAGGTGCGGGTAAGGGTGCCGGCAAAGGTGGCCCCAAAGGCAAGCACAGCCATGCCAAACTTGCTGCGGACCTTGAACTGACGCTGGTCGATCAAGGGCTGGACGTGGGGATCAAGGGGTTGACCGCGGATGGGTTGGCCGCCACCGAAGCCTTGCTGGATTTTGCGCGCGATCATGCGCTGGCCCGGTTGACGCTGGATCAGGGCTATGGCCCGGAAGTGGTGTGGGAACCTGAACCGGTTACGATCACGTTGGCCGGGGTGGCGGTGCCGTTTCCGCCCGGATCGTTCCTGCAAGCCACGCGCGATGGCGAAGACGCGCTGACCGGCGCAGCCCGCGAATGGCTGGCCGGTTGCACCAGCGTGGCCGATCTGTTTTCAGGCTTGGGCACGTTTGCGTTCGCACTGGCCGGGCCGGATACCAAAGTGCTGGCGGTAGAGGCCGCGCGCGATGCCTCGCTGGCGTGCAAGGCAGCGGCGGGGCGGGCGCAACTGCCGGTCCATGCACTGCACCGCGATCTGTTCCGTTCGCCGCTCTTGCCCGATGAACTGAACCGTTTTGCCGCGGTGGTGCTGGATCCGCCGCGGGCCGGCGCGCGCGAACAGGTGGAGCGGCTGGCTGATAGCACGGTTGGCCGGGTGGTTTATATCAGTTGCAACCCATCCAGCTGGGCACGCGATGCGGCGCTGCTGGTGGATGCGGGGTATCGGCTGGCCGAAGTGCGGCCGGTTGGGCAGTTCCGCTGGTCCACCCACGTTGAACTGGCCAGCTTGTTTATCAAGGGCGGGTAAGTGCCATGTTTTACGTAGTCACAATGACCCATCCTGATGGACCGGGCTGGGGCCAGCACGTGATGGCCCATGTCGAATATCTCAACGGGTTGGTGGCGCAAGGCAAGTTGCGCGCCTCTGGCCCGGCCGAAGGGCTGGGGCAGCGTGCGGGGTTGTTGATCTTTACCGTGGCCGATCGGGCCGAACTGGATGCGTTGATCGCGGCCGATCCGTTTGCGATCGAAGGCCTGATCGATGATTTGACGGTGGTCGAATGGAACCCGCTGTTCGGTGCATTTGCTGCCGAGGCGGCCCCGATCGCACCACAGCGGGCCTGATTGGCCCCAAACGCAAATGGGGCCGACATTGCTGCCAGCCCCACACGAGCCTTTGGCGGATCGCACCAAGTGATGATCGCCCACACTGTTCGTCATAGGCAGCTTGCCGCGGTGATGCGTTCCGAACAGTTCCTTATCAAGCGTACACGGCACAAGTGCACCGGGTTTGCCTGCATCGGGATGTTCGTCGCATCGGGTCAGTCCGGTTCCGGCGCATTGCCACCAGCAAACTGGTGAGTAACCATCCCCATTCCTGCTGCCAGTGCCGAACCGATAGTTCCCACGGGAACCGGCGTTCATCGGTTTGTTCCAGCCTTGGCCTATGGTCCCGTCGGGCGGTGGTTCTGGCGTAAACGCCATCCCCGTCGCCCGGCGGTTCCGCGATCGCTTTGCTGCCGTGCCGCCCCGGGCTTTCGTTCCGCTGCGTCGAAACGCTGCTTTCCCTTTGCCCGGTTCGGTGGCTGTCAAACCGACCGTCTGAATGCCAGCCATTCGCCGCATCTGTGGTTCGCAAGAACTCCATCCGAAGACGATTTCAGGCGTGTTTTCCGATGCTGTTCCAAGCTGTGCAGCCAGATCGAAATTGCAAATTTTTCTTATTCTTATCAACCAGTTAAGGTGGATAAGTAACAATCAAAATCACCGTTTCGATAGGGGAAGGCTGCGCCTCGAACCTGAGTCGTGCAAGCGGAATCTTACGGGTTTTTCCACAGGCGCGCGAATGTGCGGTGGATAACCCCGCTGCTGCGGTGGATAGATTGGCCCGGGCTGATTTGGCCGCCAAGTTTGGCGCGGGGGATGGCCCCGCGCCGCCCTTGTTGATCGCTGTGGGTCTTACCGGTCGCGCTGGGCAAGTAGGCGCAGGCGCAGCGCGTTGAGCTTGATAAAGCCCGCCGCGTCTTTCTGGTCGTAAGCGCCGGCATCGTCTTCGAACGTCACGTGGCGTTCGGAATAGAGCGAATGGGGCGATTTGCGGCCGACCACGCTGGCATTGCCCTTGTACAGCTTGAGCCGCACGGTGCCGCTGACCTTTTGCTGGCTGAGGTCGATCGCGGCTTGCAGCATTTCGCGTTCGGGCGCGAACCAGAAGCCGTTGTAGATCAGTTCGGCATACTTGGGCATCAGCTCATCCTTGAGGTGGGCTGCGCCGCGATCCAGCGTGATCTGTTCGATGCCGCGGTGCGCACGGGCATAGATCTCGCCGCCCGGGGTTTCATACATTCCGCGGCTCTTCATGCCGACGAAGCGGTTTTCAACCAGGTCGAGCCGACCAATCCCATGCTTGCGGCCCAGGTCGTTGAGCGCGGCAAGCAGCGTGGCCGGGCTCATCGCCTGGCCGTTCAGCGCCACGCCATCGCCCTTTTCAAAGTCGAGGGTAATGTATTCCGGCTGGTCAGGCGC
>JBDKLL010000176.1:0-3098 GCA_039795595.1 Pseudomonadota bacterium | reverse complement strand
ATCAAGCAACCCGAAGCCACCCACCCCGGCGAAGACGAACACCGCTTTACCGCGTCCGCGCATTATGCGGATGCACGGGGCCTCGCTGCCATGCTCGCGTATAGCGCCAAACAACGCGTCCCCGGCGATACGCTCAGCGCATGGTTGGGCGAAGTGAACTGGGACATCGATCGCCACAACACGGTGTTCGGCCGTGTCGAAAATGTTGCTAACGATGAACTGTTCCCGGATCATCACGCACCGCTGCACGACCAGCGCTTTCGCGTTACCAAGGCGCAGCTTGGCTATGCCCGGCGGATCGCGCTTGGCCCGGTCGAACTGGCGCTGGGCGGCAGCGCGGCCGCCTATGCCAAGCCCGCCGCGCTTGATCCGTGGTATGGCACCCGCCCATGGGGTTATACCCTGTTCGCCCGCTTGACGCTGCTTGGCGCGAAATGATTGCCTGATCCGCGTTGCCGGGTAAGGTAACACCACAAGCGCGGATCACCGCGCAATGGTGGGGGAAAAACGCGTGAGCAGTCCTGATGGCATGACCTATTTCGAAGACCTTGAAGTGGGCAGCACTGCCGCGTTCGGACGGTACGAAGTAACCCGCGACGAAGTGATCGACTTTGCCGGGAAGTATGATCCCCAACCCTTCCATCTGGATGATGCCGCTGCCGCCGCCACGCATTTCGGGCGTCTTTCGGCCAGCGGTTGGCATACTTGCGCCATGGTGATGCGGATGCTGGTCGATAACCTCAAACGCCACAAACAAGCCGGGCTTGGTTCGCCCGGGTTGGATGAACTGCGTTGGCACCGGCCAGTGTTTCCGGGCGACGTGCTGCGCGTGGAAACCGAACTGCTCTCCAAAAAGCAAAGCCAATCGCGCCCGGAAATGGGCAGCTTCCAATCCGCCGTCCGGGTTTACAATCAGGACGATGTGATGGTGATGAGCATGAAATCGATCGGCCTGATCCGGGTGCGCGCGGCCGCCTGACCGGATTGCAACAGGTTACTTGCGCCCAAACAGCTTTTCGATGTCGCCGTGGGCCAGTTTGACCCACGTTGGCCGGCCATGGTTACATTGGCCAGAGCGCGGGGTCACTTCCATTTCGCGCAGCAACGCGTTCATTTCCGCCACCGATAATGCCCGCCCGGCCCGCACCGATCCGTGGCACGCCATCGTGGCCAGCACATGGTCAAGCCGTTCGGCCAGATAGAGCGCATCGCCATTCTGCGCTAGATCATCGGCCACGTCGCGCACCAGTGCCTGCACATCGCCCTTGGCCAAGGCCGCAGGCACGGCGCGCACCAGCAGCGCCGTTGGCCCGAACCGTTCCAGCGCAAGGCCATATTCGGCCAGCTTGGCTGCTACCGCTTCAACCCGGTCGCAATCAGGTTCGTCCAGTTCGACCACTTCCGGGATCAACAGGGCCTGCGATTTGGCCACAGTCTCTTGCGCGCCCGCGGCTTTGAGGCGTTCCAGCACCAATCGTTCATGCGCCGCGTGCTGATCCACGATCACCAGCCCATCTTCGGCTTCGGCCACGATATAGGTGCTCGCCACTTGCCCGCGGGCCACGCCCAGCGGATGTTCAACCGATGGTGCGGGCGGGGTTTCGGCCACCTCGGCGCGCGCGGCTGGCGGGGCCATCACGTCGCGTTCATACCCGCGCCACAGCTGGGATGATTCCTTCACCCCAGCGCTGGCCGGTGAATATTCGCGCGCAAACAGCGATCCCAGCGTTGATGTGGGGCCATCGGCCCGCGTGATCGGTTCGGCCTGCCAATTGGCCATCGCGGGGGCGGCTGGCGCCTGCGCGCTGCGCTGCCCCGCACTATCCAGCGCATGACGCAGACCCGAAACAATGAACCCGCGGATAAACGCCGGATCACGAAACCGCACTTCGGTTTTGGCGGGATGAACGTTGACATCGACTGCTTCGGGCGGAACTTCAAGGAACAGCGCCAGCACCGCATGGCGATCGCGCGCCAGCATATCGGCATAGGCCCCACGCACCGCGCCCACCAGCAGCCGATCCTTCACCGGACGACCATTGACGAACAAATACTGATGATCGGCCACCCCGCGGTTATAGGTTGGCAAACCGGCCACCCCGGTCAACCGCGCCCAGCCTTGCCCGGCCGCGCGATCACCGCGTTCCAGTTCGATCGCCACGCCATCTTCGGCCAATTCGCGGGCCACGATCTGCGCCACGCGGCTGGCCAATTCATCGCCCGGCTGCACCGCAAACGCGCGCCGGCCATCGTGTTCCAGCACAAAGCCGATATCGGGCCGCGCCATCGCCAGCCGCCGCACCACATCGAGGCACGCGGCATATTCGCTGCGTGCACTGCGCAAAAACTTGCGCCGCACCGGGATCTTGCCAAACAAATCTTCCACCCGGATGCGCGTGCCGGGTGGCAATGCGGCCGGGCCATCACCGATCATGTCGCCATGATCGACCACCCGTTTCCACCCTTCCCCTGCTGCGTCGCGCGGGCGGCTTTCCAGTGTCAGGCGGGCAACGCTGGCGATCGAAGGCAAGGCTTCACCCCGAAAGCCCAGCGTGGCGACGCGTTCGATATGTTCATCCGGCAGCTTTGACGTGGCGTGGCGTTCCAGCGCCAGCGCGATTTCATCCGGACGCATCCCGCAACCATCGTCGGTCACCTCGATCCCGTCCAGCCCACCGCCAACCAACTTGACCACGATGGTGCGCGCCCCCGCATCGATCGAATTTTCAACCAGTTCCTTGAGCGCCGAGGCCGGACGTTCGACCACCTCGCCCGCGGCGATGCGATTGACGAGCGTTTCGGGAAGGCGGCGGATCACTGGCACGCCCCAACCGGTAGCGGCGAAGCGCCGCGAATTCGAGATGGAGCCTGTGCAAAAGCAGCAATTTCCGAACAAATTTTTGGCCTTTGCGCAGCCCTTGCGCTAAGGCGCACCCTTCCATGCCAACGCATCGGCCTGTTACCCCGCGAATCGCGTGGCTGCAGGCCGGGTTTCATACGGGTTTTTCAATGGCTTCGTTCCTTTCGCGATTCTTGAAATTCGGCTCTCAGAACCTGGCGATCGATCTGGGGACGGCCAATACGCTGGTCTATGTTCA
>JBDKLL010000175.1:0-3078 GCA_039795595.1 Pseudomonadota bacterium | reverse complement strand
TGCGCGCCAACGAAGCCAACAAGAAGGTCTTCGAAGCCAACCGCGCCAAGATCGAAGCCGATAACGCTTCGCGTCGTGACGATGCCCAGGTTCACGCCAAGGACGTCGAAGGCAAGTCGGTGGTGCTGATCCGCGCCTCGTCGAACGCCGGCCACCTCTATGGTTCGGTTTCGGTGCGCGACATCGTTGACGCGTTCAACGCTGATGGCGCCAACCTGACCAAGGCGATGATCGTGCTGGAACGCCCGATCAAGACCATTGGCGTGTTCGACGTCAAGGTTGCGCTGCACCCTGAAGTTGCCGTCAACGTCAAGGTCAACGTCGCCCGCTCGCCGGACGAAGCCGAACAGCAGGAAAAGGGCGTCGACGTGATCGCCGCCATGTTCGAAGACGATGCCGCAGCTGCCGCTGCGACCGACTTCGTTCCCGGCAATGGCGAAGACATCGAAGCGGAAGCCCCGGCTGCCGCTGCCGAAGAAGGCGAAGCCGAAGCCTGATCGCTTCTGCTTTTCCGTCGCAAGACATTCGGAAAGGGGCGCTTCGGCGTCCCTTTCTTTTTGGCCGGCTCGTTTGACCGGTCCGAACGCAGATCATGCGCCGAGTTGAAATTTTGTTTGCCCGGCCTTACAACTCTGCGATGCAAACGACAGAAACGATCATCGCGGAATTGGTCCGCGTTTACGAAGCCGCCGTCACCACCCTGCGTTCGGACATTGCCGCATTTGCGGCCGATGGCACCCTTCCCCCCGCAGAACGCCGTGCCACGCGCGCCTGGTGCTATCCCGAACTGCGGGTCCACTATTCCGGCGAAGAAACCCACCCCGATCTGACCCGCGCCTTTGGGCGGCTGGCTCATCCCGGCACCTTCTGCACCACGGTTACGCGTCCAGCACTGTTCGCGGATTACATTGCCGAACAGCTTGAACTGCTGATGGACGATTATGCCATTACGGTGGAAGTCGACCGGTCAGACCAGGAAATCCCGTTCCCATATGTGATCGATGCAAGTTCCGGGCTGGGCGCGATCCGCCCGGCCGATCTGGCCAAGCACTTTCCGTCGACCGACCTTGCCGCCATCGGCGATGAACTGGCCGATGGCATCGCGGTTGATGGGATGGGCGAAGCCATTCCGCTAGCGTTGTTCGATGGGCTACGCACCGATTTCAGCCTTGCCCGACTGGCCCATTATACCGGCACCGCGCCCGAACATTTTCAACGCTTTATCCTGTTCACCAACTACCACCGCTATGTCGATGAATTTGTCGATTGGGCGGGCCAGCAACTGGGCAAGGACGGTTATGTCGCCCTATCGGGTGCCGGCGGGTTGCTGCTCGACGGAGCGACCAACAGTGCCCGCACCCGCCTGTCAGACACCGCATGGCGGCGACACCAGATGCCGGCTTACCACCTCGTTCGCGAAGACCGCACCGGGATCACGCTGGTCAACATCGGGGTTGGCCCATCCAACGCCAAAACGATCTGCGATCACCTTGCCGTATTGCGCCCCGAAGCGTGGCTGATGATCGGCCACTGCGGCGGACTGCGCGATACCCAGCGGATCGGGGATTATGTGCTGGCCCACGCTTACTTGCGCGATGATCACGTGCTTGATCCGGTGCTGCCGCCGGAAATCCCGATCCCGGCGATTGCCGAAGTCCAGATCGCACTGGCGCAGGCGGCAGAAATGGTCAGCGGCGATGTTGGCGCGAACCTGAAAAAACGGATGCGGACCGGCACGGTTGCCACCACCGATGATCGCAACTGGGAACTGCGCTACACCCAAAGCGCCCAGCGATTGAACCTGTCCCGCGCGATCGGAATCGACATGGAAAGCGCCACGATCGCAGCGCAGGGGTATCGGTTCCGTGTTCCCTATGGCACACTGCTGTGCGTTTCGGACAAGCCGCTGCACGGCGAAATCAAGCTGCCCGGACAAGCCAACCGATTCTACGAAGAAGCGATCGCCGCGCACTTGCTGATCGGGACCACCACGATCGACCTGCTGCGGGCAGAAGGCGCACGGCTTCACAGCCGCAAGTTGCGCGCGTTCAACGAACCCCCGTTCCGGTAAGCCTTCAGCGCAGGAAGTCGCGGATCGCCTCGCCCAGCGCGGGGCCGGTTACGCTGCCCATGTGGGTGCCGGGAATCACCGCGCGCACCGCATCGGGCAGCGCCGCAACCAGCCGGTCGGCCGAGCCATTGTCGTTGTCCTGATCGCCGCACACCACCAGCGTCGGCATCGCCAGTGCGGCCAACGCGGCAGGATCGGTATCGGTCATGGTCTGCAGCAATAACCGCGCCGCTTCGCGATCGACCTGCATCGATTTCATGAACTGCTGCGACAAATAGGCCGGATCGCCGGGGCGGATCGTGCCGAACCGGGCGATCACGTCCAGAAAGAACGCCTGCCGCCCGGTCCATCCGGCCAGTCCTTCCAGCCCCATCCCGCCCAGCACCAACCGGCGCGGGCGCAGGCCGCCCAGCACCGCGCGAACCGCCGTGCGTGCACCCAGTGAAAACCCGCCAAGGTCATAGTCATCCAAGCCCAGCGCAGCGACCAGCGCCGCGGCATCGTGCGCCAGCACATCAGCCGGATAGGCGGCGGGATCATGCGGCGCGGCGCTTTGCCCATGCGCGCGCAGATCGGGCATCAGCACTTCAAACCCGGCCGCGGCAAGGCACGCAGCATGGCCGAACTTGATCCAGTTCATTTCGGCCGAGGAAAACAACCCGTGCAACAGCACCAGCGGGCGGCCGCTACCCAGCCGGTGCAGCGCCAGCCGCGCGCCACCGTGCCCGGTGAAGAATTCGTGACGAACCGACATGGCCGCTCCCTGTTCAGCAATCATCCTGACCTGCCCCTAACGCGAATGGAGCGGCAAGTCATGCCGCACTGCAACATTGACTTCATAAGCACGCTTATTATATGCGCCCTTAATCATGGAGCACATCGGCTACCTCCTCGGTGATCGTTCACGTTTGCTGCGCCGCGCGTTTGATGAACGCGTGCGCGCCCTTGGGGTAACCGGTCCGCAGGCCCGCCTGCTGTTCTACCTCACCCGGCAAGAGGGCGAGAAT
>JBDKLL010000174.1:0-4448 GCA_039795595.1 Pseudomonadota bacterium | reverse complement strand
TGGCCTTCATGGTCAGCTCATGTCCCCTGTGGCGTGACAACCCAGCACAACAGCGCAAGCTGCCGCACTGGCGGATTTCTGACTACATTCCTTAGCGCCGCGCCGCCAGCGGGCAAGGTTGGCCAAGCCCAATCACGGCTAAGCTGGGGATAAATCCCCATCGGGTGGCAATTGCCAGCCCGGCGCGCATCACCCGGTTACGGAAGCCCCGTTTACGGAAGCCCCGTTTACGAAAGCCCCATTTATGAAAGCATCGCCATGCCGCCGTTGACGTGCAGCGTCTGCCCGGTGATGTACCCGGCTTCGTTGCTGGCCAGAAATGCCACGGCTGCGCCGATGTCCTGCCCTTCGCCCATCCGGCCCATCGGGATCCGGGCGTTGAGCGCGTCCTTCTGGGCATCTGGCAGCACGTCGGTCATCGCGGTGCGGATAAAGCCCGGGGCCACGCAGTTCACGGTAATGCCGCGACTGGCCACTTCCTGACCGAGCGACTTTGACATCCCCACCAGCCCGGCCTTGGCCGCGGCATAGTTGACCTGTCCGGGATTGCCGGTTGCGCCAACCACCGATGTGACCGTGATGATCCGACCATGGCGGGCCTTCATCATCGGCTTGGTGGCAGCGCGCATCAGCCGGAACGCCGCTTCAAGGTTAACCTTGATCACCGCGTCCCATTCTTCGTCCTTCATCCGCATCGCCAGATTGTCGCGCGTAATCCCGGCGTTGTTCACCAGAATATCGACTTTGCCCAACGTATCGAGCGCCGCCGGAACAAGGTGCTCCACCTGTTCGGTGTTCGACAGATCGCAGGTGATCTCGACATGATCATGGCCATACGTGTCGTTCAGTTCTTCGCGGAAGGCGCGCAACTTGGCAGGGTTGGTTCCCGACAGCGCCAAGCGCGCCCCTTGCCGGGCCAGGGCATGGCTGATCGCCGAACCGATTCCGCCCGCCGCGCCGGTTACCAGCGCGGTCATCCCGCTAAGGTCAAACATACGGTTTTCCATGGCTCAGAGTTCCTTGATGAGCGCTTCGATATCGGCCATGCCGACCACGCTGGTAACGGTCACATCGGTCACGGTGCGGCCGATCATCGGGCCAAGCACTTTCCCGCCCAATTCCACGAACGCGTCCACGCCCGCAGCCTGCATCGCGATCACGCTTTCGCGCCAGCGCACCCGGCCGCACACTTGTTCAACCAACAACCGCTGAACTTCGGCGGGATCGGTTACCAGTGCGGCGGTCACGTTGGCGAACAGCGGCAGGCGCAGCGCGGCGGGCGGAGTTTGCCCCAGCGCCTGCGCCATCGCATCGGCGGCAGGTTGCATCAGCGGGCAATGGAACGGCGCGGATACCGGCAACGCCACGCCGCGCTTGATCCCGTGATCCTTGACCAGCGCAATCGCGCGATCAATCGCGGCCTTGTGGCCCGAAAGCACGACCTGCCCCGGATCGTTATCGTTGGCGACCGTGCAGACATCGCCCTGCGCCGCGGCATCAGCCAGCGCTTGCGCCTTGTCGATATCCGCCCCCAGCAGCGCGCACATCGCGCCCACGCCCACTGGCACGGCAGCCTGCATCGCCTGCCCGCGCAGCTTGAGCAAGCGGGCCGTATCCGCAAGGCTGAACGCCCCGGCAGCGCACAGCGCGGTATATTCGCCAAGGCTGTGCCCGGCAACGAAATCGCCCTTGTCGGCCAGCGTAATCCCGCCTTCGCGTTCCAGCACGCGCAGCACCGCGATGGCATTGGCCATGATTGCCGGCTGGGCATTTTCGGTCAGCGTCAGCACATCTTCCGGGCCATCGCGCATGATCGCAGAAAGCTTTTGCCCCAGTGCTTCGTCCACTTCCTCGAACACTTCGCGGGCCACGGCGCTGGCTTCTGCCAGTTCCACGCCCATGCCAACTTTCTGGCTGCCTTGTCCCGGAAAAACGAATGCACGCATCAGCAGTACTCCTTTGGCTGGGCGGTTATTCGCCCCGGCCGTGGCCCGCAACCCCGAACGGTACGATCTTGTTGGCAACGTCGTGACCGATATCGGCATGACCCAGAAACGGAATGGCATGGCGCGCGCACCAATGGCGGGCGATTTCCTCGGCCGATGCGCCAAACGGGCGATCGTTTTCCGGCACGTCGCCCACCCGCCCCAGCCTGAGGCCAGCGATCCCGCCAAGGTGCGCGCTGAGATGGAAAAACAGCCGGTCAACCGCGTAGAGGTATTCGCTGACTTCCTCGACCATCACGACATGCCCGGCCAGCCCCGGCATCAGCGGCGTGCCGCACAGCATGGCCAGCGTCATCAGGTTGAACGCCACCGTGGGCTGGTGATCCAGCGTCGGTTCCAGCCCGGTGTGATCGCCCGCCAGATAGGCCAGCGTACGGCGCACTGCGGCTTCCCCTCCGACGCGGCGGATATCGGCCGGCATCGGTGCATGGACCTGCCGGCCAATCCGCGCCCGATAGAGCGCACCCAGCAGCGTCCCGGCATCAGAGTACCCGAGATAGGACTTGCCGGAGGCCACGTGATCAAGCCGGCCGATTGCATCTTCGGCGATCCGCACCGCGCCATAGCCGCCGCGCACGAACCACACCGCATCGAACCCCGGATCATTGGCACATTCCACAAAAGCATCGCGGCGCATCGTATCGCTGCCCGCGAAATGCCCTTCCTGCGCAAAGCATTGCGGGTGGAAGTGCAATTGCACCGCAGGAAATTGCTGTTCGGCAAGCGCAGCAACGCGGGCCGCATCTTCGGCAGTAAAGGGCGTGGACGGGGCACAGATCGCAACGCGGGTCATTCTTCTTCCTAACCCGGTTGTATTGCGGCGCAAGGCCGCATACCGCAGCACGCATGAGCGAGCTTACCCAACACCCCTGGTTTTTCTGCGGCATCGGCGGATCGGGCATGCTGCCGTTGGCGCTGATCCTGAAAGGTGCCGGTGCGCACGTTGCCGGATCGGATCGCAGCCGGGATCAGGGGCGCACGCCGGAGAAGTTCGCGTGGCTGGAAAGCCTTGGCTTTACGCTGTTCCCGCAAGATGGCAGCGGGATCACCGCCGCGGATCAGGTGCTGGTGGCATCGGCGGCGGTGGAAGATACCGTGCCGGAAATGGTGCGTGCCCGCGAACTGGGCTGCGCCCGGATGAGCCGCGCCGAACTGTTATCACGCCTGTTCAATGCCGCTCCGGCGCGCATCGCGATCGGTGGGACCAGCGGCAAAAGCACCGTTACCGGCATGACCGGCTGGATCATGACGCAAACCGGGCAAGACCCCACGATCATGAACGGCGCGGTGATGAAGAACTTCGCCGCCCCCGATGCGCCGTTTGCATCGGCCCGGGTGGGCGGTGGCGGCGTGTTCATCTCGGAAGTCGATGAAAGCGATGGCTCCATCGCGCTCTACACCCCCACCGTGGCGGTGCTTGGCAATGTCAGCCTTGACCACAAGAGCCTTGAAGAACTGCGCACCCTGTTCGGCGATTTTCTGGCCCGTGCAGATATCGCCGCGATCAACCTTGATGATCCCGAAACCACTGCGCTGGCCCCGCGCGCCCGGCAGGTGGTGTCATTCGGGATCGACAGCCGCGACGCAATGATCGGGATCACTCCCGGCTCGATTGCGGAAGGAGCAACCAGCCTGACGGCGCAAGTCGTTGATCGGCGCGATGGCACCGTGCATGACTTGAAACTGCAAGTGCCCGGCCGCCACAACCTTTACAACGCGCTGGCAGCACTGGCCGCAACCACCGCAGCCGGCGTGCCACTGGCCGAAAGCGTTGCCGCACTGGCCAGCTTTGCCGGACTGGCCCGGCGGTTCGACATCATCGGCACCAGCCCCGGCGGGATCACCGTGATCGACGATTTCGGCCACAACCCGGATAAAGTATCGGCCACGCTGGCCACGCTGAAAGCCCATCCCGGCCGGATCATCGCGTTCTTTCAGCCGCACGGATATGGTCCGCTGCGCCAGATGGGCCACGAACTGGCCGGCGTGTTCGCGGCTCGGCTCGGGCGGGATGACCTGACGATCCTGTGCGATCCGGTCTATTTCGGCGGCACCGTGGATCGCAGCGTGGGGAGTGAACGGATCGTCAGCCTGATTGCACAAGGCGGCGGCACAGCGGAACACATCCCGGCGCGTGATGCCTGTGCCAGCCGGATCGCCGCACTGGCCCGCCCGGGGGACCGGATCGTGATCATGGGCGCGCGCGACGATACGTTGACCACTTTCGCCCACAACTTGCTAGACCAGCTCAATTAAGCCGCAAACGCACGTTTTCCCTTGCATCGCCCGGCATATTCGCTAAGGGCCGCCACTTCCCAACATATGTCGGGAAACCAAGAAAGCCGGAGGGGCCCCGCAATGGTGCGGATCAGCCAGCGATCGGTTAGATAGATAAAGGAAGCTGCCGTGGCTCTATATGAGCACGTGTTCCTGGCACGCCAG